>JANLUJ010000718.1:0-11717 GCA_031363425.1 Pirellula sp. | reverse complement strand
AGTTCGTACGATTTAAGAGATCGCGTCCGGCGCGGCAAGAGTATCCGCTATCAAGTTCCGCCTGCGGTGGAATTGTTTATTCGCGAACATCAGCTTTACTTCATCTAGTCTCGCCGATACATCGCTCTGGAACGGACAAATCCGCGTTGAAGCTACGTGATTGCGATCGGTGTCCCACTTCGCAGCAGATATCAAAAAAAGAACCTGGGCTTGCAGACATCCTGCAAGCCCAGGCTGGGACTAAATTACTGCTCGCCAAGCTCCGAAGTTATTTCATCGGTTTCAAGCGAGTGGGGTTGAGGCTGCTTGTCCTATGCAGCCCGCCGGCATACTTAGGACGCCTCACCCCTTTGGCCAGTACAGAATGATTTCACTAAGTCACCTCCTTTCGATAAGAGCCAGATCTCCGCTACCGCTCAGCCAAGAACAGCGTTGCATCGATACTGAAACAGTCGCCGCGACGCGTTTCGCA
Organism: Pirellula sp.; assembly: GCA_031363425.1. Classification (GTDB taxonomy): domain Bacteria; phylum Planctomycetota; class Planctomycetia; order Pirellulales; family Pirellulaceae; genus JBKCUI01. Next base: position 11,245 of record JANLUJ010000718.1, on the reverse strand, counting down.
GCACTACCTTCCAGTGTATTCAAACTGCTATCCAAAAATCAACTAGGGGATTGAACAAGATTGCCGAACAAATCGAATTGGTTCCGATTTTGCGGTTCTTTTCCAGCTTTTTCTTTTCCATTCCAAAGGTGATATATGGGTAGCTTTGGGCCGGGCCATGCCTCGATTCGTGCGTCGTTCTTTGATTTGTGGCTGCCTTGCATCCTTCGATAGATGCCTGGCACCTATCGGGAGTGGTATGGTGCCAGGCACCTATCTGAGGCTCACATCTGAGACACCAACTGGGCTTGGCCCTTTATTGGCATAGCTACAATGGGCTGTAGGATCGCACAAAACACCAATAAAGATGGTTGCAGTTACCTTGATTCATCGGCCGCTTAAAACATATGCTTGGTTCGACTACCTGCACATTTCCGGAGCAAATACACTGGGGAGTGAAACCATTACTTTGCGGGTATCTATCAAAATGATTTTTTGAACGATTAATATTTTGCAATTCGTTGGACAATTAGCCATTTGAAGAAACCGGCCTTTTACTTGGCCTAGCATTTGCTAGCGGAAGAAATGTGATCGACGGTGCGCAATCTCTCCGCACCGCCGCTCACGAGCATCTATTAGAAATGTTTGAGAGAAAGAACTTCGAGGCGGAGTTGGATAATGATTAGAACGGCGTGTTTTTCGTTTTTCCTGTTGGCGATGTTGTGTACGGGGTTGACGGCGCAAGACGCTGCAGTTCCCGGGATGACCGAACAGGCGGTTGCTGTGGTTGACGCGGCCCCGCCCCCTTCGACATTGGTTCCGGCCGACCAAGCGTGGCTACTTACAAGTTCGGCATTGGTACTTTTCATGACCCCTGGCCTGGCATTTTTTTACGGCGGGCTGGTTGGACGAAAAAACGTCTTAAGCATTTTGATGCAATGCTTTATGTGCATGGCTTTGGTTTCCCTAATATGGGTCACTGTAGGCTACAGCCTGGCATTTTCTGGGGCAAACCCAAGTACGGCGATAGAGGGTTCGCCTTCGGACGAAGTATTGAGTGGTTTTGCCGGCAACCCTTTGAAGCACTTTATGCTCAATGGTGTGGCTTTCGACCAGTCCTTTGAGCCAGTAAAAGATGTAAAGCTTGGAATTAGCCAGCAGCTTTTCATGGTCTTTCAGATGATGTTTGCAATCATTACGCCCGCGTTGATTATTGGGGCTTTCGCGGAACGAATGAAGTTTCTTGCCTTCTTGGCGTTCATTGGTTTGTGGAGCTTGCTTGTTTACAGCCCCATTTGCCATTGGGTGTGGTTCGGACCTACACACCCCATTTTTGGCCTTGGGTCGTTTGATGTGGCAAACAATCCTGTTGGGGCACTTGATTTTGCTGGCGGTACAGTCGTGCACATCAACGCGGGAATCGCGGCGTTGGTTTGCTGTTTGGTTTTAGGACCTCGTCGAGGTTTTCCAAAGCAAATCACTCCTCCTCACAATCTCCCCTTCGCAGTTCTTGGTGCTGGAATGCTGTGGTTCGGTTGGTTTGGATTCAACGGTGGGAGCGCATTTGGCGCCACGCCACAGGCTGTTCGCGCCTTCGTAACGACTCAGGTTGCTGCTGCCACGGCAGGACTTCTGTGGTCGGTGATCGAGATTGTTCGAAACGGCAAACCGACCGCTCTCGGTATGATTACGGGGGCCGTTGCTGGCTTGGTTGGAATCACTCCTGCAGCCGGCTTCGTTGAGGTTTGGGCGGCCATCGTAATTGGGGCTGGCGCAACCATCATTAGTTACATTTTTGTAGCATACGTTAAGCCAGCTTTAAAGTACGACGATTCGTTAGACGTTTTTGGCGTTCACGGCATGGCTGGGATTTGGGGAGCGATGGCTACGGGAGTATTCGCCATCAAAGGCTTCGGTGTTGATTTGAATGGTGGCGCCTTCTACGGAAACACACCCCAAGTGATGCTTCAACTCAAAGCTGTTGTTGTCACAATTGTATACTCCGGCGTTGTTTCGTTCATCTTGCTCAAGCTCATTGATTTCACGATCGGATTACGCATTAGCGAAGACGGTGAAAAGATGGGGTTGGACTTGAGCGATCACGCTGAAACAGCCTACACCGTCTCGTAGCCATTAAGTGAAGAGACTTTCAATTCAAGGGCTCGACAGATGTTGAGCCCTTTTTGTTTGATGTTTCGGCCATCTCGGTGGGATTCAAAAATGCTGCAGGCTCTATCGGTCGGTTCGCCATTTGATTTCATGCATTTGCGACTTCAGAATGCGTTTCATATGGACCGCATCCGAGCCAACATAAGGTTTCGAAATAGATCGGTTGGAATCGCGAAGATCAATTCTTTGGTTTCCAGGTTGGAGAAGTCGAACAATCGGCTTCAAGGGCTCTTCCGGATTTCCCTGAATGACAATTGCCTTCGAATCGTCTTCCAATAATACGATCGATCCAATGGGGTAGATGGACATGCCTTGAATCAAATGCCGAAGCGTGGCTTTGCAGAACTTGCCGTTGGCTGTTTGGAACGTCAAATACGCTAAGGCATCCGATGGAACGTGCCCTTCGCCTCGAATCGGTTCCACCATGGTGAGATAGGCATCTGCAAGATTTAAAGTGGTTGCTCCATGCAACGTGTTCGCAAGTTTCATTCCACGCGGATATCCGGTTCCGTCCGCTTGCTCATGGACTTGAGTGACCATCGTGATAACGTCTTTGGAAATTCCAGTTGCTGTATAGAGGAGCTCGGCACTCTCGATCGGATGCCGTGAATACTCATGCAAAAAAGCATCCCCGCGTTGGTTTGTGTCTAACGAAAACCACTCTGGGTGGAGAAGTAGCGAACAGTCATGCAATAGACCCGCCAAGCCTATTTCCATCGAGACATTTGGTTCGTCGGAATTCAGGATACTTGTGATCACTCCTAGCAAAGAGAGCTTTGCGGAGCGTTTGGCGACAATTTCAACGGTGTCGCTGCTCGAAGCCCGCGAGTTCAACGCAATGACCGCTAGTGCAGCTGCAACATCGTTGCTGGCTTGACCGACGAATTGGCTTACGTTTTCTCGAAGTTCGTTTAAGTTCCCTTCTTGGCTCTTCTGCAAGACCGCGACAAGTTTGCGTACAGCGATTTGCGTCGATTCGATGGACTCTTGAATTGCCTTGACAAGGCCAGGCGAAAAGGAGTCGATCAGCAACGCGTCACGCTGCGTGCCATCTAACTGGGAGGCGCCTCGAACGGTGACTGAATGGATGCTCTTTGTTTTTAGTCGCTCTTTGAGCCTTGCATTGATGGGCATGCCAGCCTTGTGCAGAACCAGTCCGGAAGCGTCCATCAAATCAAAACTAAGAGTTGTTCCAATCTGAAGATCTTCAGTTTGAATAACCCATGACTGTTCTTCGCTCATAACCAAAGCCTCTGTCGCAGGCTATTGCGACTAGTATCAGTATACGCGAGGACGCTTTGCTGCTGTATTTCTTTAACTGCAAGTTAAAGGGCGCCATTGCTAACCCACCCGTCTTAACAGAGTTATCGATCGAAACACCAAAAATCTGAAAGTGCCTTGCTCAGATTGCACTTCGTGCTTGAGCGAAATAAGGAAAACAGAAGACTTTGATCTAACACTCAAGTGTTTTCACGCCAGAGCGAGTAGTTAGTTCAAGGATGGTGACTTCGGGTATGCACCCCCACCTAAATGGATGAACGCCGGAAATGCCTCTGGAAACGTGCATTAAAGTGTTTTCTTTCCAGAATACGCCCGAAGCATATCGCGACCCGTACCGACTGGGGGCAATAATCGGTCCGATAACGGGCAAGCGTATCTGTCCGCCATGCGTGTGGCCACACAACAGCAAATCAAAACGATTTGCTATCCCCCAATCGAATTGATCGGGCGAATGTGCTACACCCAACTTCCATTGATTAAGTTGCGGCCCATGGGTGGAATCGTTGGCCGCGACCGAGTCATGTCGCTCGAACCAAGGCTCCTCGTTTCCCGCAATGAGGATGAGAGAATTTGCCTTGGCTGCAATTGCGTTTGACTTGCCAACGTCGGTCCAACCTATTTCGCAAAGTTCGCGGCAAACATCGGTCGGAATCGGCAAGCGTTTATCATGGTTTCCCAAGATGAAATAGCAACCCAACGGTGCGCTAAGTCCCTCGAAGACAGATCGAATTTGCTTTAGCGACTTTTGGTAATCTACTATGTCCCCAGAAAGGACAATCAAATCTGGCAACTGGTCGGATATCCAATCCATCGCTAGTCGATAAAACGTTGTTGAAAGTTGACCAGTCAAATGCACGTCGGATAGATGAGCAATTCGTAGATCCTCTAAGTCCCCAGGTAGACGATCGATGAACAAACGTTTTCGATTGCGTTGCAGCGAGGCAATTTGATTGCCCGGAAGCCTTGCCATTTGACGGAATCGTCGCCCCGCTATGTACAGGGCTGCGTTGCTAGCCGGATGTTGAAGTTGACATAGATCTTCTGACTCTAATTCTTGGTAACGGTCGGCGGCGATTGCAAACTGCGGACGGTCCCAAATCCAAAACGGGGTCGCCACCGCGGCAAAAAGGCCTACTCCGAGTGAGTAGATCATCGCAAAGAAGGTCAGTATGTTTTTTCCAAAACTGACACCTTCGAGGTCAACGGTTGCATCACCGGCGCGAAGCTTGAAAAGCAATAGCCCAATTGGAATCAGTCCGCATGCACACGCAAACACGATGCCCTTTTCGATACGCTTGATTGTCTTGCGCTTCAGTCCGGTGGCGTTGACTCGGTTGAAGAGCCAGATCCAAAACCCGAAATGCCCTAGCGTAACGACTGCGAAAAACGCGCCGTGCAACAAAAATAGAACCACGCTATCGTCCGAATCATTCAGAGGATTGAGGGCGGTAATCGATGAGCGTTTCTGTAACGCTTAATAGTTGATCAAGACGAAACGGTTTATAAAGGATTGCCTTAGGATGCAAACCGGATTGTCGCGCTTTGACGATTGAGTGACCTGGATCGTATCCAAAACCGGTCATGAGAGCGATTGGCACGTGAGTCATCAAATTCTGAAGCCGCAACATCAATTGGTAGCCGGAGTAATCGGGTAGCTTGATGTCCGATATGATGACATCATAAGGCTCATCGATGCAATTGCGTACCATCGATACCGCTTGATCGCCTTCATGGGCCGTTTCCACGGTACAACCATAGCGTTCAAGCAATGCATGTGCATCGTTTCGCACTTGCTCGTCCGCATCCACAACCAGTATTCGTTTCCCCTGAAGTTTGGCGTGGTTCTCGGTGTTGCAACCCGCCGGGCTCACGTCGGTGGGAGCAAGCGTCTGACCAATTTCTTGGATCGATCGTTTGATGCTTCTAGCCTTGGCTAAAACGTCTCGCAAACGCGAAACGGTTTCGGTGTCGTGGCCGATATACTTTTCCATCAGATGAACAGCATCTAACAACAGATCGTCGATCGGAAGTGCTACGGCGGCATGAATTGCTTCGCAGCTTTGCTGAGCCGCGTTGGTTCGTTGAGCGACCAGCAATTCCAAGGTATTTAGTGCAACCGCCACATCACGAGCAAAGATCTCAAGGAAACGCTGATCGCTCAATGAAAATGCATCGAGCACAGGGCTTTCAACATTGATTGTACCGATCACGTTTTCATGCAACAGAATTGGGACGGTCAGCGAACTCCTTGCGCCCTTAAATGCTTCGAGGTATTTCGGATCTTTGGTGGTATCTCGGCATAGGTAGCTTTTGCCGCTATCGGCCACATACCCAGTAACTCCGTGGCCCTGCGGACTGGCCATTAAGCGTCTGTCTGCAGCTGTTTGATCAATGCCGACTGAGAGCAATGGGATCAGATTACCTGTTGACTGCTCCAAAAGCCGAATTTCGATGACTTCAACGTTTAGTAAATCTTGTGTGTAATGGCGAATGTTGTCCTTGAGCAAATCAATTCTCTGCTCGACATCCATCGCAAAGATTTCATCGGGCTTAAGATCGGTCAGTTTCGCGCCGGCTTGATGGATTGCAGCCAGTTTTTGCTCCTGCAAGATCTCTTCGGTTACATCGCTGAGTGTTACGACGATTCGGTCGATTTCATTGCCACTGGAATCATTCGACATTCGCTCCATCGCGTCGCTTGCAAGCGGAGCGGCATGGATGTGGTAATAATTTCCCTGATGCGTTTGAAGTGTCGTACTGGCTTTTCGACCGCTAGAGAAACATGTTTGAAGCGGACAAAGTCCAGGGCCGACGATATCCGGATTTGCTAAGGCAGAATAGAAATTCTCACCAGTCCGATCCACGCCACCGAACCACTGTTGGAAACACTGATTGGCCCAAAGAATGGTCAAATCGCCGCCCAATAGGGCAACGCCATCCGGCAAACAGTTCAACACGTCCTCGGCCGCTATGCCTGCTACGCTGATTTTCGCCACCCCTGCCTCCGGAACACAATTTGAATCAATTCAAACAACTGCGCGTAATGTACTCACGAATTACCAGTAATAGCGCAAAAAAGAAGACTACTGAATCGTAACAACGTTAGCTCAGAAGATCGATCCGCTGAGTGAAATAATTCCGAGAACTTTTCACCCAAACTTTACAAGTACTGTTTGTGACCCAGTTCTGTCAATTGCTTCACCGCTTCTCGAACCCGCTCCTCCTCGGACTTAGGCGCCACCAAGGTCGCGTCTGCTGTGTGTACCACAATGGTGTCGTTCATCCCAATCGTGACAATGAGGTGATTCGGTTCGGAGCGAATAATATTGTTTGTGGAATCGATCGAAAGGAAAGGTCCATCCACTGCATTTCCCCGTTCGTCCGGGGCAATCAAACGCGCGATGGCTTGCCAGCTGCCTACGTCATCCCAGGAGAAAGGAGCCTCAATGACGACGACGTTTTCGTGGCGTTCCATGACCGCAAAGTCGATGGACTTGCCCTGGATCTTTTCAAAATGCTCGGCAAAGTTCTTTTGAAAATTGGCCGTCCCAATGTCGCGCGCGATATTTTCGATATGAACGTGCATTTCAGGCTCGTACCTTGCCAATGCTTGAAGGATCGTGCTGGCTTTCCACAGGAAAATCCCACTATTCCAATAAAACGTCCCCTGTTCTACGTATTCTTCTGCTGTCTTGCGGTCAGGTTTTTCCCGAAAGCAGTTCACCTTGAAAGTGGAAGTGCCCGGGGCTCCCACAATGGCTTCCCCCCGCTGGATGTAGCCAAACGACTCTGCAGGGTAACTTGGCCGAATACCGAAAGTGACAATTCGTGATGGATCGTCTTCGACGAGTTGGATGGCCGCACGAATAGCTCGGTGAAATTCCGATCTCGGTTCAATGACGTGATCCGAGGGCATAACTACCATGATGCCGTCAGCATCGGCAGCTTGAACCAAAGAAGCCGCGACACCGATACAGGGTGCCGTATCACGCTTGAAAGGTTCACCAATGATGTGTTCTATTGGCAGATTCGGGAGCTGGGCTGCCACGGCATCGGACAATTGCTGATTGGTCGCGACCAAAACGTGCTCGCTCGATACCAATCCCTGAAGCCGGTCGAATGTGGTTTGCAACATGGTTCGCACGCCGCCCATTTTTAGCAATTGCTTTGGTTTAACCTGACGACTTGCTGGCCAAAATCGGGTGCCGGAACCGCCGGCCATGATGACTGCGTGGAGCATGAAGTTTCCTCTTAATTGCTAAGCAAAGTATGTATCGACCAATATGCTCGAAGGCTTTTGAATTTTCATCCGTACTTCTTCGGCGTCTAGTGCCCAATGTGGGTTAATCTCAACTTTCACGCTAGGGCTTACAGTCATTCCAGCTTGCTCGAGCCAGCGTCTATGTTGAGCTGAAATGGCTTCGCGAGTGGCCGACGGAGTATCTGTCGGAGCACCCTCGGCGTTTTTTACCGGCGCAAAGACGTCTGCAGCGTCCGCTTCGACAACAATAGCCCGATCGGCCAATGGCAAAAGATCAAAGACAAACCGCTCAAACTTAGTGGCGTTTGGACTCGCTGGCTGTTCTAGAATTCCCTCGTCATTGAGAAACGGCACAGGCTTGCATGCTCGATGAAATGGCAATGACAATGCATTTTTTGTCGACTCAGCAAGGAAGCTCAACTCCAAAACGTGGACAGCAATATTGCCCGCCCAAAGGCTTAACTCCCCATTTGAATTGGTTCGATTTGCAACACTTTCGGGCAAATCACTGTATTCAATGATGTGAGTTCGTCCATTGATTGAAACAACATTACCAACTTTTTCAATTCCGAAGCGTTTCTTGACGACCTGTGTAGTCATCTGAGATGCAGCGAGCAAATGGTATCCGATCAAAGTTGGATCGCATGCGCGGACCATCGGATTGTCGACCTGGGCGTAAAAGAAATGTTCGATGCCGCGTTCTGCAGCCGACTTCAGAATACCATGACGCTCAAGGGCAGAAACGATTCCTCCATGGCCATCCGGACTAAGAGCAATTTGGCATTTTGATTCCATTAGTATTTTGCCGCTCAATGAATCGACCGCTGGCATCGAGCCTTGGCAGAAGATGACGAGATCATTTGGCTTGAGACCCATACCAAGGTGACGATCAAAATATTCTTGAGTTTGATCGTCCGTCGCAGGACTGGTCATGACGTACATCGGAATGGTAGTGGCAAACCGTCGCATGGCGCCGCGAATGGAATCCACGTGCATTGCAAAGAGGCTTCGATTAGAGACCGGACCGATTCGGAACATGCCCTTGGGGAGATTGAAGCCGAGTCGAGTTCCTTGACCGCCGGCTACCAGAATCATGCCAATTTTCCCATCGCGAATGGCTTGCTCGCCGCATTCGCGGGCCTCGGACGCAGAATGCGATGGATTTCGGTCCTGCAATCGAATAGCGGACGGTGGAAAAGCTTTCAGCGAAAGGTCGTGCCAGTCAACCGTCGTGGAAACGCCGGCAACCAAATCTGCGATCTCTTGAAAGTCAATCGATTCAATCTGGTTGGCCAACAGATGTCGTTCTTCCAACGACAATTCAACCCAGTATTTAAGCAAGTGGGCCTGACCGAAATCCTTCAGCCGAGCCCCCCATTTCTCCAACGCATCTTGCATGGCATTTCCAAATTCGAGTCGCAAGAAACGCGACTATTTTTTGACGTCTAGCAGTTCCATTTCGAAAATGAGGGCTTCGTTCGGACCGATGCCCGCCCTTGGTTCCCCCGGTTCGCCGTAACCCAAATTAGACGGCAATGTGATTACCCATTTGTCACCGACTTTCATACGTTGAAAGGCTTCTGTTAGTCCAGGCACGAATTTACTGACGTCGAGCGTAAGAGGTTGATTTTTCTTGATGGAAGAATCGAACACAAAACCGTCTATCAACTTACCTTCGTAGTGACAAACGACCATGTCTGTAACTGTCGGCGTTTTACCCGTCCCGGACTTCATCACTTGGTATTGTAGGCCAGTCCGAGTGGTTTGGACGCCATCCTTTTTCTTGTTGACTTCGAGGTACGCGTTCGATTTTTCCAAGTTCGACTTTGCCAATTCAATCATCTTTTTTTGCATTCGTTGCTGCAACGAATTCATAGCTTCTTGGAATTGAGCCCGTGTCAGCTTTGGCTCTTTTTTGCTTAAGGCATCCAGCAATCCTATCATCAAATCTTTAGAATCTAGATCTTTGTCAGCAAATCCATCCTGGGCCAGGCTGCTGCCAATATTGAAACCCATTGCATAGCTGGAGGGATCCTTGAGTGCAGCATTTGCTTGAACGATTGGAGCGGGAGTCGCGCCGCCTATTTTTTCCTGCGCATGGCCGTTTACCCATCCAAAGACCAGCACAAACGGGAGTGCCACGGTAGATCTAAACAACATGAGTGGAATATCCTTCGAATCAAATGTAAAACCAAACCAGCCGTGGAAAAAAAACGGGTACAATTCCCAAGTACTCAGACTACCCAACATTTTGGGTTGGATACAGTGCACTTACCGTCGAAATACAGCCCAAAAAAGGATTTATTTCATTGTCCAGGGCGAATCGCGTGAATGGACTGTCTCCTTTTGATGTGATGCCCCCGGATGAATTCTATGCGAGCGTATGTCCAACAGGTAAATCAAGACTCTTCGTTTTACCTCGCATCCCTCAACGCTTCCCATTGGTTTTGGGAGCGTGGCTACGAAGTGGTCCCATTTCGTTTTACGGATATTCAATTGGGGTTACTGGATCCGTGGCTGTTGAATCATGCAGATGAAATGGTGGTTCGGGCTGGTGTCGAGGCAATTCGTCTCTTGCTTGCGCGATGTGGTCGGCCTTCCCCCCCCGTTTTTGATCTTCCTCATTCTCTGTCGCAGTGGATAGGTAGATTCACTTGGGAGACGACGATGGGTGAGGTTCGAAACCAAGTGGACTCTGAGGTTTCATTCAATCCATTTCATATCAAGCCTCTGCTTCATCATAAACTGTTCAAAGGTACAGTAGTCTATGGGCTTCGCGATCTGATTGCCTCGGCAGCTGTCCCCGATGATACACCCGTATTAGCACAACAGCGAATCGAGTTTGTGTCCGAGTGGCGAGTGTCAATCCTTCGCAACAAAATTCTTAACGTTGCCAATTATAAGGGTGACCCACTCCGATTCCCAGAAGTTGCGATCTTGCAGTCCGCAATCGAGGCGTTCCTAGAGCGACCAATCGCCTTTGGAATGGATTGGGGGATTACCGCATCGGGACAAACGTTGCTTGTGGAGGTCAACGATGGATATGCCCTCGGAAATTATGGACTAGGCGGAATGCCATACACTGCGATGATCGAGGCCAGATGGCGAGAACTGATGGGTCTTCCCGACAATGGTGTCGGTGATTGTTTCACGATTTAGTGGGTTCATCCCGGTCCATTCGCGCTTACCCTGCAGATTTTTCTGTTGAGGCCAGGCGCAGCGTTCCGCTGGAACTCAACTTTGGCCAACAAAAAAACCCAGAAGAAAGTCCCCTGGGTCTCGCAAGTTCTTTAATCCATTTTCCTGAGACTCGACTACCAAGTGTACTCTGCCCCTAGGGTAAAGCCTTGGAGCACGATATGTGCGTCGTTGTTGATCGTTGGAGTTCGGCCGAGGTTTAATCCGAAAGTCGTTGGTGGAATCGAATTGAAGTTATTCGTAGCAAGGGCAACGTGATCGACATACATGAATTGGTACGACGACCGGAAAGCCCAAGAGTGGTTCAATCGGTAGGATACTTGCGGAGCTATCTGAGTGATAGAGGCCGCACGATTG
>JANLUJ010001340.1:0-2013 GCA_031363425.1 Pirellula sp. | reverse complement strand
CAAGGATGCAGCACGCATTCGACATGGAAGCAAGTCCCCATCTCCACGGGCGTAGCTCCGGCCGTCTCGCCCTACTTTCCCGTGCGCGTCACTCGCGCGGACGGCGGTGTGATCGTGCTGGAACACCCCCGCATGGTGGGTGACAGTCTGATTGGCGACGTGGGCAATCCGCCGGAGCGCCTCGCGATTCTTCTGCGTGATGCGCAGCGAATAGACAAACGCAGCGAAAGTGTGGACAAGCTCCGGACCGGCGCCAATGTGGTCACGGGGACGGCGATCGTGGTCGCGCTTGTGGCGGTCGGCGGTCTCCTGTGGTTGCTGAGCGCCTGGATAGACACCACGAATCACCAATTTCATCAGCACCATGCAAGTACGTTGACCGCCCCTCCTCAATCGATGGTCGAAGAGCTTGCACCGACTAGTCTTCCAACTGCTGGAGGTGCTGCTAAAGTATCGCCAGTCCCGACCGTTTGGAATGTTCAATGGGGTGCATCGGCGTGGCTCATCGCTTTGCACATCGGTGCTCTCTATGCACCTTGGTGCTTTACTTGGAGCGCACTGGGATTGACTTTGTTATTCCATTGGATGACTGGCAGTTTGGGAATTTGTTTAGGATTTCACCGATTGCTAACCCACACCGGACTCGAGGTGCCGAACTGGCTACGCAATACGTTCACCACGATCGGAACTTTAGCAGGCGAGGGCGGACCCATTAGCTGGACAGCCAATCACCGCAAGCACCATGCATATAGCGACCAACCTGGCGACCCTCACTCGCCCCACGATGGTCCATGGTGGTCTCACGCGTTTTGGCTTGCTTTTACAACCGACAATGGCGATCCACAAGGCTACGCGAAGAAATGGGTTCCAGATCTACTTAAGGACAAGTACACCGTCTTCTTAGAAAAGTATTTCCTACCCATCCATATCGCCTTTGGTGCAATGGTAACCGGGGCAGGGTATCTCATCGGCGGCTCAAGCTTGGCGATCTCGTGGCTGGTTTGGGTTATTTGTGTTCGAATGGTACTTGTAATGCACACGACTTGGTTTGTGAACTCCGCCTCACATATCTGGGGCTACAAGAACTACGAAACGCGTGACGACAGTCGCAACCTTTGGTGGGTCGCGGTCATCGCTTACGGTGAAGGCTGGCACAATAACCACCATGCTCATCCACGCTTGGCGCAACACGGCCATAAGTGGTGGGAGTTCGACATGACATTCCTCGTCATACGCTTGCTCCGAGCGGTTGGTCTGGCCAAGAACGTCATCGACCTTGAAAGCATGGACGAAAAGAAGCGTCGCCATATCGAACGTGCCGCTGCATAGTCAGTTGTTTGAAATCATTACGAATGAGGCAAAAAAGCTCGGCATTTTTTTAAAGCCGAGCTTTTTTCGTTTTGCATCGGGCCGTAGGTCAACGGCAACGCTTCAATTGCCTTTGCAAGGTCAGCTTGAATTGACCGATCCATTTCTTCTGCTTGACTGGCCCCAAGGGCTTTGAGTTCTTTGACTCGTGATTCGAGCTGGACTCCCCAATCGCGAGCATCTTTTCGACCCGTATCGAACTTGGCGACCGCTGCAAGGGATTTCAATTTTTGAATCGCCGTAAGCCCCTTTTCTAGCTTAGTTGGTTCTATTTTAGATCCGCTTTGGTCGGAATCCAACATACCCATAATCCTTCCGATAAATTCACAGGACTCAATTCGCTCGGCTTCCGGCAGCTCCTTTTTTAGAGTTTGCGCTACCAATTGTTTGTATTGCGAGTCTGACTTGGTTGATCCCTCTTCGAGCAAGAGCCAGCGCCAGAAAATGAACTGGCGTCCTTGGCCAAGGCATTGCCTTCTCGTCTGTTCTTAGGAACTTCAAGCTGGACCTTTGAGGGATGGCGAGGCTTGGTTTACCATAAAAGCTATTCCAATAATGACCAAGTATACAAAAGTTAGCAGATAATCGTTTTTAATAAACGGAATTAGTCCAATCATTATCAGTATAGGTATAGCATTATTGAAT
>JANLUJ010000714.1:0-1630 GCA_031363425.1 Pirellula sp. | reverse complement strand
CCGTAAAAAAGTGGATCGCCGCTAGTGAACAATACGATTCGTTTATCTTGATTTTCTTGAACGGCTTGAACCAAGGGTTCCATTGATCCGCCGATGGGGATTTTCTGACCTTGGAAATTTGGGACCTTATCCAAGTGCGGTTGCGTGCCAACAATCACATCCGCGTTAAGGATTTTTTCTAACGCTTGGCGAGTCAATCCTTCGAGGCCATCATCTCCAATACCGATGATGTAGATTTTGGATGAATCCATCAATTCCAGTCCGATCTATCGTCCAAGGCACGAAAAGTGAAAAGCAATCTCTTTATCGAATGCAAAACGGTACGAGGAAATATGTGATTTGCAATCGCACTGCATGGCGATTCAAACGAAAAAAACCGCTGATTTCAAGACACTTGAAACCAGCGGTTACGATAGGTTAAGGACGGAAGTCTGGCTAGCGGATTAAGCCTGGAAAGAGCTTCCGCAGCCGCAGCTTTTTACAGCGTTTGGATTTTCAAAAGTGAATCCTTGCTTCTCGATGCTTTGGTGCCAGTCGATTGTTGTGCCGTCGAGATAGAGTGCGCTCTTCTTATCGACAACGACTGCAACGCCGTGCTGTTCATAGCGGCTATCTTTTGCATCGTCGAATTTATCGTCGAAGGTCAGCGAGTAGCTGAATCCACTGCACCCACCACCGGTCACACCGACGCGGAAGAACACATTTTCTTCGATCTGATTTTCGTCGCGAAAACGTTTTACTTGTTGAGCGGCTGTTTCTGTGAGATTAATTGCCATGCGAGTATCACCTCGTTCCCTGTATTAAATGAGCGTGCAGACGAATGACTCGTCTAAATCCAACAATAAAGTGTACGCAATGATGCCTATAATTGACAAGGCTAGTTGCGAAAAATCGATGATGTTATTTAGCAAGCGAGCGGGACGGTATGTCCAGGAATGTTGGTTTGAGAGGACATGCCGGTCACCCGTGCTGGGCGACTGCCATTGAGTGTTCAAAGTGCGTAAAAAAACCCGGCTTGGCGAACCAAGCCGGGCTATTTGAAATCCGGAATGTCGCTAGTCACCCGGGTAGGCGACTAGCGTGATAAGCTCTTAACTGTACAAGAATTGTTCTCACGGTAAGCAGCAACTGTGTCACCACAGATGTGCTGAATATCCTTAGAAAGGAGGTGATCCAGCCGCAGGTTCCCCTACGGCTACCTTGTTACGACTTAGTCCCAATTGCCAAGTTGACCTTCGGCGCCTGCCTCCCTTGCGGGTTAGCTCAGCGACTTCGGGCCCCCCCGGCTTTCGTGGCTTGACGGGCGGTGTGTACAAGGCTCAGGAACACATTCACCGCGGTATGCTGACCCGCGATTACTAGCGATTCCAGCTTCATGTAGGCGAATTGCAGCCTACAATCCGTACTGAGCGCCGCTTTTTGGGATTTGCTAACTCTCACGAGCTTGCTTCCCTTTGTACGACGCATTGTAGGACGTGTGCAGCCCTAGTCATAAAGGCCATGAGGACTTGACGTCATCCCCACCTTCCTCCGGTTTAACACCGGCAGTCTCTCTAGAGTCCCCGCCATAACGCGCTGGCAACTAAAGATAAGGGTTTCGCTCGTTAAGGGACTTAACCCGACATCTCAC
>JANLUJ010001312.1:0-7791 GCA_031363425.1 Pirellula sp. | reverse complement strand
ATCGCGGTCAGCTCCGATGTTTCGACCCTCGATTCAGTGGGCAGTTCCATTTTGTCGCTTGCCATCAAGATGCAAAAAGATCCTGGTTTAGCGACCAATGCTAAGCCCCTGATGGCAATCGCTGAAGCGGCATTTAGCAAGATTTCGACCAAGCCTGACGCCGAACTAGTAGACGCCAAACGTAAACCCGAGGAGTTGAAGCTAAAGCTTGCACTAGCCAAAAGTGGTGCGGGCAAATTCGAGGAAGCTCACGCATTGTTTTCGCAATCGCTTGCTACGAATCCAAAGAACATCCGATTCCAAGTCGAAGCAGCCAGGAATCTTCAAGCCTGGGCAAACGGAAAAGATGTCGATTTGCTTCGTAAGGCAGTTGCTGGCGCTGAGCCCGACGCTAAAAAAGTCAATGTCATCTGGGGTTGGGCAAAAATAAACAATCAAACGGCGGCTCGTGTAAATGACTTCAAGGATATTTTTTTTGAAGCTCAGCTTAGCATAGCGAAAGCATGGCGATCGATTGCTTTGGTCGAGCCGACTGCAGAAAAAAAGAAGCAAGGACTCGAACGGGCATTGAGCAAAATTCGCGAAACCCATCAATTCTATCCGGAGCTTGGATCACCCGAGCTAAGAGCCAGTTTCGAAAAACTGCTTCGTGAAATTCAACAAGACTCAGGCAAGCCAGTCACTGGATTACAAGAGTTTAAATAGCGAATTCGAATGCCACCAGCTGGCTTGAACAAGACGAAACCAATCCACTTTTTCTAGACAAATCATACAACCCATGCGATCTTTGAACACGTTGCTTCTAATTGTCCTTGAATTTGCATTTGCGTGTGTTGGAATGGCTTTCAATCCTCTCTGGTCGGATGACGCAATCTATCCTCTCACGGGTTCTAAAGTGTCCGGAAAAATCGTCGAGCGAACGAAGGACAAAGTCGTCATAGAAGTCAAGAACGGTACTACTCAGAGTATGGATACCAATCTCATTGGCCGAGTTGTTTTCGATGGTGAGCCGCCGCTCCTCACTCGCGTCAAGGATTCCATCCTGACCGGACAGTTAGACCAAGCGATTGAGGAGTTCAAGAAGATCGACGTTTCATCCATCAAGAACGACGAAACGAAACTTCAAGACTATTACTTCTACAGAGGGTATTTGACTGCACTCAATGCACTTCGAGGCAAGGGGGACGCTGCCGCAGCAAGTAAGCTCCTTGTCGAATGGGCTCCAAAGAATAGGGATTCCCACTCGTATTATTTGTCCTTGGAAAAGCTAGGCGAGTTGGCTATCGCAACTGGCACACCGGAACAAGCTTCCAAGTACTTTGCTGCATTGGCATCGTCCCCTTTTGCCGAACTAAAGGTGAAGGGAAATTACTTAAGCGGTAAAGCGCTGCTTGAAAGCAAACAAACAGCCGAAGCGAGAGCGAAATTCGCTGCAGTCACTCAGGCTCAAGTAGCGGACGCGGCTTCCCTCAAGTTCAAGAAATTGGCCAGCCTTGCCACCATTCGTTGCGATGCTGCAGAAGGAAAAACTCCCAAAGCCATTGAAGCCTTGGAAAAAATGGTCGACGAAGGTGATTCGACCGATGCGGAGTTGTTTTCGGAACTGTTTAATTCGATTGGAGGGATATTAAAGGGAGCAGGCAACAACGATGAAGCAATCCTTGCTTATTTGAAGACCGATCTACTCTATGCCAGCGAACCCGAGGCCCATGCGGAGGCCCTTTACCATCTTTCGCAACTTTGGCCACTGGTTGGTGAGAACCAACGCGGAACTGAAACCAGGAGTCGGCTAGCAAAACTATACCCAACCTCCCCTTGGCTCAAGAAATAAGCTCGTAATCCGAACAACCAGAAAAAAAATGCACCGCATTTGGGCCTCCCACCAATCTCTTTCCGTGATTGGTTGAGTACGATAAACATATCCGATGCGTTTGAAAGGCAAACGCAGTTCTTTCCCCTCGACCTCTATCGCTAGACTCACTCACGGAGACGCCATGCAATCTTGTTTTCGACGCGCGCAGTCCATCATTGCAATTTCACTCCCCGCTGTCGCATTGTTGTTCGTGGCTACGTTTCTGTGCAATGATTTGTTTGCTCAGGATGCTCCCAAGTCGGAAAACCTACTGGTCAAGACCTGGAATGCTCTCGGAACCATGTATGCGATCATCTTCTTGGTGATGAGCATCATCATGGTGGCTTTAGTTGTTCGCTCTCTACTCGCGATTCAAAAAAACAACTTTGTACCGGATGACTTGATTCAAGGGGTCGACGCAAGTCTAGGCGAAAAGAACGCCCAAGCTGCCGTGGAATTGGTCCGAGCGGATGAGAGCTTTTTAGGCCAAGTGGTGTCTGCCGGTCTTGGAAAACTGCAGGGTGGTAAAGATGCGGCCTTGGAAGCGATGCAAGTCGTTGGCGAATCGGAAACGATGAAGGCCGAGCATTTGCTCAGCTACCTTGCTTTGATCGGAAATATTGCACCGATGGTTGGCTTGTTGGGGACGGTCCAAGGGATGGTCACGTCCTTTGCAAGGATCGCAAACAGCACCACGACGCTCAAGCCATCGGAACTTGCAGGCGGTATCGAGCAAGCGCTCTACACAACCTTGTTCGGCCTGTTCCTCGCGATTCCAGCTATTACGATTTACAATATTCTTCGGAATCGTGTTCAGCGATTCATCTTGAGTGCAGGCACCCAAAGCGAAGAAATGATAGACAAGTTTCAAGCCTTCGTAAAAGCCTAAGGCTCAGGATAGTTCAGAATGCGAATTCGAAAAAAGTTCGATTCGAAAATGGCTGAAGGGGACATGACAGCCATGATCGATATGGTATTTCAGTTGATCATCTTTTTCATGGTGCTCATTAACTTTTCTCAAGACGACCAGAATGACAAAATAAAGCTTCCCTCAAGCGAACTGGCCAAACCGCCTGATGCTCCATTGACCTATCCGATTGTCTTGAATTTAGATGAGAACTCGACCATCTACATGGGAGCCAATAAAGTAACCGTAGAATCTATCGCGCCATTACTAAGAACCGAAATACAATTGCTAGTTTCAAGGAATCAAACGGCGAGGGACGCCAATATTATCATTCGCGGCCATCAAAATACACCTGGTGGCGTTGTTCAAGACCTAATAAAAAAGTGCCAAGAACTCGGCTTCGAGAAATTTGCCTTGCGCGTTCGTGAAGAACAGATCTAGCCCTAGCTACGAGCCACAAACATGAAATTCGAATCAAAACGTGGGAACGATAAAGCTGAGCTACAACTCACTTCGATGATCGATGTGATATTTCTGCTGCTCATTTTCTTCGTCATGACCTTTAAGATTGCGGCTCAAGAGGGGGACTTTAGTGTCAAAATGCCGATAGGCGGTGCTGGCCCGTCGGATTCCGCAAACATTCCAATCAAATTGCGACTGCGCTCAAACGCTGACGGTGAGTTGGTCGACATAGTCGTCAACGAAAGCCTTTCCTTTGGAAATGATTGGACCAAACTCCGAGCTTTTATCTTGGAGCGTACTGGCGGAAATGCGCCACCAACACCTGAGGATGGACCCGAAGTTGAAATCGATTTAGACTACAACTTACGATACGAAAACGTCATTCGTGCGATTACTGCAGTAACTGGCCAACGCCAAGGGGATGAGATCAAGCGTCTCGTCGAACGCATCAAATTTGCTCCCCCACGCAAACCGCAATAGAGTTATGGAAATGGTGCAATCCATTCGGCGTGCGCGAGACCGAGAATCTTAATAGATTACCGTCGCGGCTTTGCCGATGACAATCGACCGCGGAAACAGAATGCTAAGCACGCGACGACGACCGCGACAGCCAACAAGGGCAGCAAGTGAATTGGGCTTGTCGCATAGTGAAAAAGGCTATTTCCATCGCGATGGTTACCGTGTCCCGGGTGGGCCGTAGCTACACCCGTGAGCGTGGCGAAAAAAAACAGAGGCATGGCGACGCGGCTCATAGACATATCGATTTTCCTTTGATTTGGCCTTCAACTTTACACAGCAAACTTGTTTTACCCAATTTCCCTCGATAGGCGAACGGCAAAATCAGTTCTTCCTAAGGTAGCCGGTGCTGAAAGCTCTTGCGCTACCGTAGGTAGCCAAAAAGCCCGACCGATCCGCCGGTCAAGCCGGGGGGATTCAGAAATGCCGCAGGCTTGTCCTGCTGGATTGTTTTGCTTCCAAGCTAGGGTGGCTCGGCTCGCGCCTCAGGCTCAGTAGGCACAGATGATGCCAACGCTCGCCTTATTACGGCTTCGCGGTTTGATTTGCATCCGAAGGCGGACGGGGAGGTTCGAACGACGGTACCACGCCGGCAACGGTAATTTCATGCGTTCGTTGGGAATCTAAACTGAGTGTTGCTTTTAGCCTCGCCTCAGCAAGGGTTGTCAATTCCATTGGCGATGCGCTCTCGATCGCATTCGCAATAAGTACCTCACTTGCTTGAGATAAAATGCTTCGAAGCCAATCAACACAAAACGCTGGCGGTGCCAGCCTTTCTTTATCAGCCCATCGTACCGTTTCAATGCATAAACGCGTTGCTAGATCGGGGTCCTTCATTGAAATGGACTCCGCATACTTCGATAGCCGTTCCAGATGGAACTCGGCTTCTGTAACTTCACGATTATGAAGTCGCGACAATTGCATTCGATTGATATTTCTTTCGTTTTGGAGCACATCGCTCAATCCTTTTTTTTCATCTTGGAGCATGATCAACTCCGCTCGGAGAGTCCTAAGCTCCGCCAGGGAAGTTGCGTACGCAAACGCCATCGCCACCGTCGCGATGAGCAACAACAACAAACTGGAACCGGATACCGTTGCAAACAAAACATGGTGCCGGATTTGATACCCTAACCAACGCCATGAATTTAGAGGACGAGCAAGGGTTGGTTTGCCATCTCGAAAATGGTGGATGTCCTGCGATAACTCGGCGGCAGACTTGTACCTTCTTCTCGCATCCTTTTGGAGGCACTTCATGACGATGGCTTCTAATCCAGCGGGCAGGGCCGGATTAAGTTTTCGCAATGGTACTGGGTCGTTCGACAAAACTTGAAGAATCACGTCGATCGACGACGCTGCCTGGAAAGGGGGGCGACCAGTGAGCATTGCGTACATTAATCCACCCAGCGAATAGATATCGGAGGCCGGACCGACGACGCCTCGCGAACTATCGGCTTGTTCAGGGGGCATATAGTGTGGCGTTCCAATTGGTTCGCCTGCGGTCGTCAATCCTCCTCGTACGGTCTCGATGCACTTTGCGACTCCAAAGTCCGTGATGATCGCCCGTTCGTTTTGTTGGCGGTCCAGAATGATGTTCGCCGGCTTAAGATCACGATGCACTACCCCGCGGAGATGGGCATGTGAAATGGCATCAGCAACTTCGATCCCGATCCGGATCGTGTCATCAACCGAAAGAGGGCCTTGATTCAAACGCGTCGCCAGATTGTCGCCCTCTATCCATTCCATGACCAAATAGGGGTCACAATCATATTCGCCGACTTCAAAGATGGCGACGATTCCCGGGTGATCCAGTTTAGCGGCTGCCTGTGCTTCAACGTCGAATCGTTGTCGATCACATGATTGACCGTGTGCGCTGATCAACATCGTCTTGATCGCAACGCGACGTTCCATCTTGTCATGTTGTGCTACAAAGACCACGCCCATTCCGCCACGAGCGACTTCTGAGAGAATGGTATAACCATTGACTTGCTTTCCCGGCGAGAGCCCACGTCCTACAGCAATGCAGTCGTTTGAGGCACTCGGTCGAACCGTGGCCACGTCCATAAATGATTGTTTCTCATTGGCCGGCTCTGGGGCTGTCATCGAATTGTTGGTCGCCTTGGTTTGATATAGGAACTCTCATTGTACACGGTTGTTGGAAGGCGGTTGCACACGTAGGAAAATTGGAAGTCCTTATGTTTTCGCCCGCTCGGGCGTCAATTCCAAGGCTGCAATCTGCTTTCGAAGGTCTTCGATTTCATGCTCTTTCTCCTCGAGTTCGTCCCGAAGGCGCGCAAGTCGTTTCTTGTTGGAAGTAGGTACCACACGATTAACAACTTCAAGCAGCAGCAGGGCGCGGAAACCACGCATCGAGAGTCCACGCAAACGGTACACCCGAACAAGTCGGGCGACCTGCTGCAACTTGGCAGCTTTCAACAGCTTCATCGTCCTTATCGATTGAAGCGTCCGAAGGAAGGAAACCAGCGGTAGCAGGATAATCAACAGATCCAGCCAATGCTGTTTGCAGTACTTAAACTTGCTTTGCGAGACCGAGACCATAACGATGAATTCCAACACAAAGCAATACCAAATCAGCCCCGCGCTAAAATGCAAAACGAATCTTAGCCATGGGTATTCGGCTACATGTTGTGCGTAAAAAAACTGCAAGATCAATACTGGCAAAATTAGTATTGCAACCAAAATCATTGGGACGCTGAACGCCCGTTCAAGCCGCTTGCGGAGATAGTAGTCGACTTTCTGCCAACCCCAAAATGGAAACCAAATTTGCCCGTCTTCGTTTCGGTCCCGTCGACAAAGCCGGAAGGGCGGGAAGAGGCAAAACAGCCATGCGAATTTGTGTTGTTCCATAAAAGGTTGACTTCTATCGCGTAGCCAGAAGTCTTTCGCCAACTCAGCCAAGAACACGGGCCACAAGCAAAGCATGGCGATGCCAATTGGGCCTCCCCATCGATGCGACAGGGTTTCATAGGCCAATTCGCGATCGATCGCCATTTGTTCGATCTCTACCAGCTGCATCGGCTCATCGCCGTTGGAAATTGTCTCATTGACGCGTGGGACATCGATCACTAGGACAACGACGGCCGCTACAAGAGCTAAAAAAACCAGCGAGCAACCGAACATCCACGGTGCCAGGTTATCGGTCAAACGCCGTCGGTCGGCTATTGATAGGTCAGACAAGGATGGTAAACTCCAAATGGTGTTATTGCAGGCTCTCGCAACAATTTGAATTGAATTCCCATGAATTCAACTTGCAAGTCCATGGCGCCGCCTCGACTGATTAGAACACAATTCGCCCTCGCCGCTACAAGAAAATCGACCATGGAAATACATCGAAGTTCTTCGAACTATCGCCCTTATCCGCCGCCTCGCAAAAACGTCCTTTTGCTTAGTTGTATGGACCTACGATTGATAGATGACTTAGTCCCATTCATGGAAGGGGATAACCTTTCCAATCGGTATGACCAACTTGTTTTCGCAGGATCAGCATTGGGGGTGATTCAACAGGATCACGAATCCTGGTATGACGTTTTCTTTCAGCATTTGGACATTGCAGTTCAGCTTCATCAAATCCAAGATGTCTACATCATGGAACATCGGGATTGCGGTGCATACGCAAAGTTTTTGGGCAATCAAGGAAAATACGGTGAGTCACCCATCGAGTTAGAGCGAGAAGAAGATGACCATCGTAAATATGCGTTTCAGTTACGAGACGACATTGCTTCTCATTGTGCCATGAAAATTGCCAATGGTGGCGATGCGGAGACTTGGGACGTTCATGTCCGCTGCTTTTTGATGGACTTACGGGGTTCGGTTCTTTGGCTCAAGGAAGACGGATCGGATGAAGCATTCTGATCCCCTACCTGGGCGATTGCGTTGTCTGGGCAACAGACCGGTGGTTAAACCACCGACTAAGTTCAGCTGGTCCTCCGGACCTATTTGACTCGCGCATGCGTAGGCGAGCGGCAGGATGAATACTACCTGCCGAGGGTTCTAACGGGAGAGCGAGGCTCCTGCCGAGCTTAGTATTGGTTCGGCA
>JANLUJ010001288.1:0-1942 GCA_031363425.1 Pirellula sp. | reverse complement strand
CGTCGTTGCTTGTGTTCGCTGGATTTAGCGTGAGAATATTGGTCCATGCACCGCCGTCAAATCGTACATCGAGCGTACCGATTTGAGAATCCTCCGGGCGGAAACTGGAGTCAAACTCCAAGACCACAGAATTTGTGGCGACTCCGGTCAATTTGATTGGCCTAGAAACAAACTTACTATTGAATGCGCCACTGTTGGCCGCATCATCAAATTGATCCGGATCACCCAGCGCAACGGTATTATTCCCCTTGGTGAAAGCGCTGCGGGCTTGATCGCCCGCCTGGCCAATCCAAGAGTTCTTATCCATAAAACTCCAACCTCGGTACGGAGCCAATCCTCCCGTTGCATTGGCGGTGTTGTCCACCGAATAGTTGTAAAGCGGTGCAGTGAGCGTGTAGTCCGTACCATCGCCACCCGTGATGCCTGCATCGAATGGATTCAATGGCAAGAAATCGAAGTTCTGCGTTAACAGAGTTCCGCCTGTTATTGGCGTGAGCGTCGTGTCCAAGAAAGTACCGTTGTCAACGTAAACGGTATACGCTTGGGCTGCAAGCAATGGCGTGGGGAGGGGAATTGTAACCGTAGCTCCTGCAATCGTAACGGTCGGGGAGTTTACATCCACTGCAACACCTAAGGTGCCCGTAGAATTTTGAACGACGTGGATATTGCCTTGACCTTTGACGACATTCGCATCAAAGGTGATCGTCAGGTTGGTATTGAGCGCCCAATCGTTTGCGCCGTCGGCTGGGGTAACACTCAAGATATTGAGCGCCATCAGATTGCGTGGTTCGAGTTGCTCTAGAAATCGCTTTCTAGCCTTCTTTCGTTGTTGTTCAACGCGTCGATTACGTCTGGAACGAACAAGGCGATTTAAAGAACTTGCCAATGAACTGAATGCAGCGTGGCTTTTACGAAACGACATTGTCGTGCTCCAAAATTAAGTGAATATCAAAGAAAGAAGATCTAGTAGGACCGTTATGGTAGGCATTTTCGCTATAGATAGCAAATTGCGGACAAAAAAGTTTCTAGGAATAATGGGTTAATAAAGTGTTAGTAAAGGGTAAATAAAGGGTAAAAGGTAGACGCTAGTTGATTTTTTCCAGGTGGCGTGCGGAAACCGTTCCTGCCTTAACGTGCGATTGCGCATTGAAGGCGATGACGACCCGATCCTGTTCTCCACGGTATGGAAGTCCGCTGTGCATCAAGTATGAGGGAAAGAGTAAAAGCAATCCGTTTTCAATTGGTGGGTCGACCGACGCGGTAAGGTACTTGTTGCCAAAGTCACGATAGCTTCCACCCAAATTGGATGGACAGTAAAAGCGACTTCCGCCATTGGGAGCAGACTTTCCTTTACGAATTCCGCTTGCTCCCAATTCCAAATAGAAGATCCCACACCATGAGCATCCATGATGGACGTGAGCATCATGAAACCCGCCATCGTTGGTTATGTGATACCAACTATCGATGAATTTGATCTCAACGTCTTGTGGTTGCGCTTCCTGTTCGTTCGCAACACAAACAGCCAGTGCCAGGGATCCCTCTATGAACTTAACGAGACTCTGCAAACTTGGCTCTTGTTGTAAGAACAAATCGAAATTGCTCTCGTAAAGTCCGTGTGCGGATTTTGCACCGACCGCAACTCCACTATCGATTGTCTTGCTTTGCTCTGCCTGAAGCCGTCTCAAATACGCCAACAAGTTGGGAGCTTCCTGTGCATACAAATTCCAGCGACGAGTGAAGAACATGGTTGGCCAAACCTGTGTTCCTCGTAGGTCGTATTCGCTGTTTGCAGGCATGTCGTTGTCTATATTGCAGGGTCTATGTTACGGTTAACGGAGTCTTTGTGCATTGTGGATTTGCCGAGGCGAAGGGCAGAATGAAACGACTTGCCAAAACGTGGCACCCTGGGCCGTGCTAAACTCGGGCCGGGGGCCCAAGCTAC
>JANLUJ010000708.1:0-5087 GCA_031363425.1 Pirellula sp. | reverse complement strand
GCTTTGGAACGATTGGCGTGTCGCTGGCGCTTGCCTTGCATCGGATTCAGATCTTGCGAGTTCACGATGTTGCAGCCAACAAACAGGCACTAAAACTGTTTCTTGCAAGTGTCGGACTAGAGTGACTTCAAACCGCAAATGAACTTCAGAGATGGAAATTGCAGTCTATGAGCACACGATGTCGCAATGATTTGGTGGGCTGTCGCAGCCGACTACAGAGCACCCTGAGCAAATGGAGTGAAGTTACCGCCACTGTCGAAGAAAGCTGGAACGATGCCACCGCTAAGACCTTTCAAACACAAAGCCTTAGCGATATTGAACCCGTTCTCAAGAGAATGATGAACTCATTGCTAGATGCGGTAGACATGGTCAACAAGATGGAAAAAATGGTCGTCGATCCTGACAAGTTTGAATAGGTGCGAATTTCGCAATCGAAGACTCACTGGCGTTCCATCGACAAGGGCTGCGGTGACGCAGCGCGGGAACAGTTGAGACAACGTTGAGACAACTGTTCTACTTTGGGTTACTTGCGAGGTTTCTTCTTGCCGTTTCGATTTTTCAAACGACTGGATAGCGCATCGCTTTTCGATTTTGGCTTACCGCTTACTCTTGCCCCTTTTTCCTTCTTCTTAGGTCCCAAGGAAACGGGTGCCGCATGACGGCTAAGCTTTTCGAAACCGAAGATCAGATGTCGCTTGGCTGTGTCGATCCTTTCGACTCGGACAATCAACTCGTCGCCAAGCCGGAAACGGTTACCGGACTTGAAACCCTCTAACGTGTGTGTGTCGCGATCGAATCGATAGCGATCATTCGGCAATGACTTAACAGGAATCAAACCGTCGACCGGAATCTCAATGGCTCGGACCGTAACCCCCGTCGGACGAACGCCGGACACAACGCCATGCAACACCTCGCCCTGCTTCTTTGCCATGAAGTGCAATAGTTTCACCCGAATCAATTCTCGCTCGGCCAGTTCTGCATTCTGTTCAGCATCACTGCATTGCTGCCCCAAATGCTCAAGAACTTGTTCGTTCTCGCGGGCCGGTTTGCCCTCGATTAGCTTTTGTACAATTCGGTGCACTACCAAGTCTGGGTATCGCCGAATGGGGCTTGTAAAATGACAGTAGTGGGACATGTCGAGCGCATAATGGCGCTCGAATTCTGCTTGATACACCGCCTTGGACATACTCTTCAAAATCGCGTAGTTCACCGCGTATTCGGTCGTCTTGCCCCGAACAGCATTCACGACTCGCTGGATCTCAAAGCGATCCTCCATGTTCTCCGCTTGGATGCCGAGGGCTCGCACAAAATCATTGAGGCGTCGCATCTTCAAACGGTTCGGCGGCGCGTGAGCCCGGCGCAAAAATGGAAGCTCCAAAGAATCAAGCCACGATGCGACCGCTTGATTGGCTGCCAACATGAATTCTTCGATCATCTGGTGGCTCTCGGTATGCAGAACCAAGTGTGCACCGCGGACCTTGCCCGTTTTATCCAAGTCGATTTTGACTTCCGGCAACGTTAACTCCAACGCGCCTTTCGTATTGCGAATCTGCCTCAACAGCATCGCCAGTTCGTACATATCGGAAACAACTTGAAATATCTCCGGCTTGAGCTTGGTCCGCCAGGCTTCGCGATCCTCGAGAAAATTGTCGATCTGTTCGTAGTTGAACCGGTGCTGATTGCGGATCACGCTGTTAAACGTACGCGTATAAATAAGGGTACCGTCAGCCGTATACTCCATGAATACGGTTTTCGCCAATCGATTGCGATCCGGCTGCAATGACGCAAGGTGATTGCTGATTGTTTCCGGAATCATCGGTATGACGCGGTCCGGCAAGTAAACACTTGTGCCACGCTTCCTAGCTTCCTCGTCGAGCGCGGATCCGACTGGGACGAAGTGCGAAACGTCCGCAATGTGAAC
Source organism: Pirellula sp. (assembly GCA_031363425.1). Taxonomy (GTDB): domain Bacteria; phylum Planctomycetota; class Planctomycetia; order Pirellulales; family Pirellulaceae; genus JBKCUI01. The sequence goes on along the minus strand of JANLUJ010000708.1, from coordinate 3,166 downwards.
TTGAAGTTCCCAATTCCCCTTTTCGTTCTTGCTCAACGAAATAGCATCGTCGAAATCGCGAGCGTCGATAGGGTCGGTGGTCAGTGTTGGAACAAGCCGCAAATCGGTTCGTCCCGCAGGAATGATATCTTCGTCAAATAGATCCGCTTGATGCCGTGCCACCTCGAGTGCGGCTTCTGGATAGGTTTCGGGCAAGCCAAACTGGTGCATGACCGCCATGGTATCGACGGCAGGGTTCTTGCTACTACCTAGCACCTTGAGAATGACCCCTTGACCAGCATGGAATGTGTCAGGGAAACGGACCAGCTCGACGATGACTTTGTCTTGATCGTTGAGTGGCAAGCCGCGTATGTCACCAACCTCGATCGGATATTCAAGGTTGGCGCCATCCAGCCATACAAGCGACCTGCCGTCCACGAGTTGATATGTTCCTGAGAATTCGCGACGTGCGCGTGCCACAATTTCTTCGACCGCACCCTCGATCTTACCGTCCTTGCCGGATCGGACGATGCGAATGCGTACCGTGTCACCGTCCATCGCCCCACGAGTCGCGGGCGGAGGAATAAAAACGTCGTCGGTCTTAGATTCTCCAACAACCGGCGGAAGCCTTACGAATCCGAAGTCGCGAGAAGGGGCCGTTCGAAAGATGCCGGTAACTTCATTACGCTCCCGTTTCGTTTTGATGGGCCTGGGAATGGGCGGACTAGTATCTATGTCTCCATTTGGCTCTCCGACAAGCTCTTCGGGTTGGACGCTAGGCTTTTCTTTAACAGGTTTGCCGTCGCTCGATGCATTGGCTCGGAGTACTAAATGATTGGGGCCAAATGTAACTTGACCGTCTCGGATCAGTTGTTTGATTGCCCGCCGAAGCGGTCGATAGTCCTCGTCAGGGAGTTTTAGATTTTTGTGGATGACGCGAGGCTTGCACGGCTTGTAGTCAGCCGCATAGACAAGTTTTAAAACTTGCTGAACAATTGGTTCTGAATTCATATGGCATAAGTATAACTGCTTTCCAAGGGATCGCTAGTGTGAAATTGGTATGCTCGTTTTTGATTTGCTTAACCCAACAAAGAATCAGGCAGAAAAATGGTGGGTGAAAAATGGGGCCAAAGACTTGGTCGATTCGATGGATGCAAGCCGATGGGATTCAACTTTTACCTACCATCTTTCTGCCAAATCGAATCCTGAGCGAGATCACCGATCCTCAAGTCTCGCCGAAATAGGTAGCGGACTAGAACCGCCAACTTGGCCGAAGACTTTCGTGATGCAAATCTTGGCGCACTCAGACGCGATTCTGCAAACCACGAAAAACACTAAATACACGAAAGGGGAAAATCGCAATTCCATGACGATCGATCTAATTGCTTCGGTGGTTTTAACCGAAGCGTGTATCCTCTGATCGCAGGGGGCCAAAGACTTGGTCGATTCGATGGATGCAAGCCGATGTCATTTATCTTTTACCTACCATCTTTCTGCCAAATCGAATCCTCACCGCGATCACCGATCGTCGATTGATAAGTCCCAAAACATCTATCCAACGTCGCTACTAAGCCGCGCGTGCCAGGCGGCAACCGATCGTCACCATTGACGGACACGAAATACCTTGAGAGTATTGGCGAGCCTTGCTTGTTCTTCCTTCGGTTGCCTTTCAAAAAACTGCTTGAGCGATTCACCTTCTTTAACGAATCCTACTGCCCGCGCGACAAACAAGAACTGGTCTTCATCCAGGGAATTGTCGGCTTCAACCATCAAGCTCTTGGGTTTTTCCGCGAGCCGTTCATACGATGCGTCAAGTTCTGCTTTATCCAGCCCTTTCACCTGCTGCGCTTCGCTTGCAAATTCTACATTTGCCAATCGGCAAGCCTCATATTTCGTCTGTTGTTCAGGGGTTAATTTGAGATGTCGCGAAACAAGCGGTACCCTTGCGAAATCGGGTCGAAAGTCTCCCATTGCGACTTTGCAAACTTTACCGACTTGAATTGGATCCAAAATACTCTCTAGTTCGAAAGTCAATGCCAGATCGTTCTCTGCGTCTTTCTCAAGAAGGTCCTGCACCGCTTTTTGAATTGCTCGTTCCGAAATTTCCCCTTTGGAATTTGCCAATTCTCGAAAAAGTTTTTTTTGTTCGCTTACTTTCATCTTTGCACGCTTCTTAAGAGCTTCCTCGAGCTCTTGTGATTGAGTCGCGTCCAACTGCAATCCACTCACAAGTCCCTTTCCGAAGGTGTCAAAAATTTCAACGATGGAGCCCCTAGTTGCAATAGCTATTTTCCGGGCGATCAATGGATATAGACCCTCGAACTTATTTGTGCGCTCGAATTCGCGAAAGTGCCGTTCGCTATCTATTCTAGGAGGGGGCTGGTTTCTAACGGGGGCACGCTTACCAACATTTTCTTGAGCACTGGATTTACCCGAAATCAGACTTGCGGCAATTAGCGATGTTAGGGTTAGTAGAATTCTGAAAAAAATGCTTTTGTTCATACGCTTCCTCCCAACTTGTTTAGGCTTATTGCGATAAAATTCAGCATTCGATTTTTCCAAACATAATAACCATAGTCATCGATAAAATAGGGGAATAAGTCTTCCAAAATGACTACAGCAAAAGGCGTGGTTGAATCGACATAACGATACACCGGGGGGTTATAGGATCCACCTTTGGTTAGCCCTTGCCAAAAGGTTGTCTTCAAAGCCCTCCGCTCGATCTCCGTCAATCGTTAATCAATCAACATCGCCTTGGTTCTATCTTGTTACCATCCCCGAGTCAAAAAGAATTCCAAGATCCAATTCGAGCAACATGGTTGTGCTCTGCCGACAAAACGTCTAATTCCATGCGACTACGCGAGCACCAAGCGAGGCTGCCTATTGACTGCCTTGATTTGAGAGCTGGATGCGTACTGCCGTCGCCTACGGCTCGGGGTTAAACGGGGTTAAACGCGTTTAACCCGCGTCAGCGGCGGGCCGACTTAGAATCTTTTGCTATCCAGTCGAGATGAATAGTTTTGGATGCCAATTCCCTGCCGCACTCGATCGAGGCTTTAGGGCCTCGATCGGTTAAACATGGATTGCAGACATTTGCGACTCGTTTAACCCCGTTTAACCCGCGTCAGCGGTGGGCCGACTTAGAATCTTTTGCTATCCAGTCGAGATGAATAGTTTTGGATGCCAA
>JANLUJ010001257.1:0-3634 GCA_031363425.1 Pirellula sp. | reverse complement strand
CCTATAGTGTAGCTGCCGCTGGCGCAGGTGCAGTCCCCTGGCCGTTGGTCGACATTCCAGTTGTGATTGCCATCCAGGCGAAAATGTTTCATGCACTCTCTTCGATTTATGGTCAACCACTTACCTCTCAATTGATGACCGAATTCGGGACCGCAGTGGGAGGAAGCATGCTTGCGAGAATAGCCCGAAGCCTGATTGCGAAGTTTGTACCGGTGTTCGGCAGCGTGTTTGGGGCAGCGTACAATGCGGCCACAACGTATGCGCTTGGCTGTACGCTGTGTTGGTACTTCGCGCAAATGCGGCGCGGTGCCACACCCGATGCCGCTAAGCTGCATGAATTTTATGCAAAGGAGCTCGAGGAAGGACGCCGCCGATTTTCGGACTATCTAAAACACGGAACTCGAACTTCATCATCCACTAATACCAACAGTCACTGAGTCCGTCATGCTCCGATGGAAAATTCGTTTCGTACTCGTCGCTTTCCTTTGCACGCTCCCTTACGTCGTTCTCATGGGAGCAGGCTGTTGGTGGTTATACGAACGACGGCTATTGACTTGGTTCGCGGTGGGGGCAGCAGTGGTATCCCTATTGGGATGGAACATCGATCGAGTGTTCCGAATGAGAAAGCTTAAAGCGATTCGTGTGACCGGCGAAACGCTTGGTGCATCTGGCGAAGAAAGCGCGAGAGAAGCGATTGAACAACTCGCTCAGAAAACGGAGGGGAATCCGCCTCCCTTGGAAGACCTAAACGCTTGGAAGCAGCTTGCAATCGAACTCTTTAACGCCGTTGCAGTTCGGTTTGGCCGCACTTCCGTGCGGCCCGCACTTGAAATCACCGTGCCTGATTCAATGTTGATTGCGGAACGGGTACTTCATGATTTACGCACCGAGGCCAAGAACCATATTCCCGGTTCGCACGTGCTGACGATTCGCCAGTTCGAACAGATGGCTTTCCTTTGGAAGAAAACCTCTTCGTTTACGGCGATGGAAAGTCCCTGGCGGTTGGGTTACCGAATGATTCGGTTTGCATTGAATCCCGTGTCGGGCGCTTTCAAGGAAGTCAACGACAACCTTCTAGGGGACTTGAGCGTGACGGCCTTGGAAGAGGCTAAGCGATGGGCAATTGGCTACTGCGTCAGGCGAGCAGGCGAATATGCGATTCAGCTTTATAGCGGGCAGCTTGCTTTGAACGAACCAGCGTTTCAAAATTTTCGATCACCCAAATCGGGTCATGACCTAGAAAGGGCCGATAGATCCGCGGTTCGCAAGGCTAACGAGCCTTTACGCGTAGTCGTACTTGGACAAGCCAAGGCAGGCAAATCGAGCCTAATAAACGCGTTATTCGGTGAAATGCGGGCGGCAACGGATACGTTGCCATGTACGACCGACATTACTCCGTATGTACTTGAACGAGAGGGCTTGCCGAAAGTAATTCTCTTTGACACGGAAGGGTTTGGTGGAAAAGAGGATAGCCATGCTGTCTCGCAACTTGAACCCGAGCTCTTGAAATGCGATTTGATTCTTGTGGTTTGTTCGGCAACCACGGCAGCTCGATCACCAGACAAACTAATGCTTGAACAGCTTCGCGAACGGTTTGTGAGCAACAGGCTGCGTTCAATTCCACCCATTGTAATTGCTCTGTCGCATATAGACCAACTTCGCCCTTTTGCCGAATGGAATCCGCCTTATGATTTGCGGGACGAAAACTCGATCAAAGCACGGAACATTGCCATGGCGGTCGAATCTCTTGAAGTGGATTTATCGTTGCCTGCGGAGAGAATCGTGCCTGTTTGTTTGCGGCCCAATTCTGTACACAATGTAATGGAATTGCTCGCTCCAGTATTGCTGGAAGTCCTACCTCAGGCAGAACGAGCGAAGCTATTAAGGCTGCTTCGCGAGTATCACGACAGTGAGTATTGGAGCCAGCTACGCAAGCAAGCGTACAACACCGGACGATTGTTGCGCAACGCTGCTTCACGTATGGCATCGCCAATCGTCAAAGAAGTCTTGAAGGCGGTAACCAAGGATCACCCATCTCAAAACACGTAGGTCAGCCTGCCGGTAGCACGGCCCCCTGGGCCGTGCGCCCCAAGATTCAGACTTGAAGACTCTCTAGAGTCCCCCAAGGCAGTGTAATGCTCGGGCCGGGGGCCCTAGCTACTATGACGAAGCGATTCAGCAGATCGGCGTAACCCGATTGCTTGGATCTGCCACTCCCCTGTTCATTGAGCTAGAATAGGAGATATGAACGAAATTCCCCCAGGAAATGCAATGAACAATTCCATATGGCCCGACGGAGAGGTAACCGCTGAGCTTCTCAATAATGTAAGGGACGGACAAGCGGTTGCGGTCGAGGAGCTCATGGATCGTCACCGTAACTCGCTCCGACGCATGATCCAGCTGCGACTTGATCAGCGTCTCATGCAGCGAATGGATGTCAGCGATGTGATTCAAGATGTGTTAATCGAGGCGAACCGCCGTTTAACCGACTATTTGAGCAATCCGGCCATGCCATTCCATCTGTGGATCCGCCAGATTGCCAAGGATCGCATCATCGATGCCCACCGGCGACACCGTGTCTCTGCAAAGCGAAGCATCGACCGCGAGCAACCGCAGCCGGGCAAAGGTGCATTTGATCAGTCCACCATCGAGTTGGCGAATCAGTTTCGCGATCAAGCCCTGACACCCGCTGCGGCCGCAACGCAACGTGAATTGGCGCAACAAATTGAATCGGCCGTCCAATTGCTTAAAGAGAATGACCGCGAGATCATTTTGATGCGTCACTACGAACAGCTCAACAATCAGGAAATCGCTCAGTCACTTGGACTTACGGAACCAGCCGCAAGCATGCGTTACTTGCGAGCTTTGAAGCGATTGCGAGAGATCATTGAGGGGATGCCCGCTCTCCAAAAGGATCTTGAAGAATGAGACCGGACGCAAGTAGGCCGAAGTATCCGCGCGATCCTTCTTTCTCGTCCGAGGTTGTAGACGAATCTGACGAACCCGTGTCGGAAGCAGAAGCCAAACTGGCCGCTATTGTCAGCGAACTGACTGACGCCATGCAACGCGGTCAAGCCATCGATATTCACTCGATCTGCAAGCAACATCCGGAACATGCATCGGACTTGATGTTCTTGTGGGGGACGGTGATGGTCACCGATGCGGTAGGAGGAGCCGAAGCAAAGCTCATTGAAGCGAGCGCTACGAAGTCGGATTCGGGGCAGTGGCAAATGAGTTTGCCTTGCACGATTGGAGACTACCGATTGATCGAGGTCGTTGGCCGAGGGGGCATGGGGATCGTTTATCGAGCAACTCAGATCAGTTTGAATCGAGAGGTAGCGATCAAAATGATTCTTCGCGATCGGTTGGCGTCCGATTTGGAAAGGCAGCGATTCTTTGCTGAAGCCAAAGCGACTGCAAAATTGGAACACATTGGAATCGTACCTGTTTTTGACGTTGGTGAACTGGATGGACGCCCATTTTTTGCGATGAAGTTTATCAAGGGACGGACCCTCTCCGATTTGATGGCCAACGAGGGATTGACACACAGACAAGTCGCGACGTATCTGGAGCAAGTTGGTCGGGCCGTCCACTTTGCACATATGTCGGGAGTAGTGCATCGCGACATCAAGCC
>JANLUJ010001206.1:0-6199 GCA_031363425.1 Pirellula sp. | reverse complement strand
ATAGGAACCAGACGTTAGACCTGCGCCGGCAGCGTCGGCATTGGTACTTGAACTGCGAATGCGAACAAAGTACGTGCTTGGGTTACCAGGCGAACCGGGCAAGCGAACTCGCAGGCCAGGATCCATCGGATTGGTTGTTCCATCTTCCTTGACCACGCCGCTACTCGTTAGCTTCGTGCCGACGGAACGCGTCGCCAAAGGATTGACCGAGCTGCGAGGAATCAGATTCGAAACGAAAAGTAAGGAAGGATCTACAGCTTCAGCCGTGCTGTTATCGCTTCGTGCAAGTAGGTCGCCATTGGCATTCAGCAATTCCAAAACCAAGTCCAAATTGTTTCTGGTGTAATCGATATCCAGCCATACTTCGGCGCCTGCAACACCTGTAAAACTATAAACATCGACGTCTTCGCTTTGGCTAAGTGTTCCTTCCACTACGAATCCGAGCCGATGCGTCTCATCGCCTGAATTCGTATTGGCGGCCAAGCCCCCAAGCACTTGTGCAGTCGAGGCCAATCCATTTGGTCCAGGTGCAGCCGCAGCAAAGTCCTCTGTTTCCAGTACAAGACCGACATTGCGATCATTGGAGTATTGATCGAGCAGGATTCCACGCCAATCGGCGGCTTTTGGAATCGAACCAATACCATCGTTGTTGGTATCTGTTTGAGGCTTGCCATCCGGCTGCAATCCGGCACCAACCGTATCATCAAACAAACTCGTCAGGATAACCGGGAAACCAGGTTGGCCTACAAGTTGAAGCGTCCCACCCACGCGGTCGGTGGCCGAGGTCAGCTGGCCATTGGCCGTCAATCCAGCACCAATATTGCGATTGTAGTTCGAGCCGTAGCCATCGAATTTGACGACTAACGATTCCGACGGCGAGCTTTGCAATCGCAGTCCAGCTTCGTGCTCTACGTTGCTGGTATAGATTTCGTTATAAACAACGTGGACCAAATCCGTATCATCCCATACGCTCGCCGTAGTGAGCTTGTCGCCACGAATCTTCAGTCCATTCAGCCCATTGTTCACAAATCGATTGCCTCTCAATAGAGGCCCGCGATTGGCCAAATAATTCGGATTGCGATTCGAATCTCCAGTTTGCCGGCCTGGATCGGGCAACGAATCATCGGTCATGCTATTGGCATCAATCGTGATCGCGCTTCCTTTGTTGCCGCGGAAGACGTTGTCAATAATTGCCGGCTGGGCACCACGCACAAAAATGGTGGCGCGCTCGTTACTGAGTCTTCCAAATCGAGTGCCAGGCCCCTGTCCGCCAAAACCGTCGCCATTGTTCTCAAATAAAGTGTGAGCGATTCTCGCGTCGGCTTGATGTACTTCGATGGTGTTAAACGCACGGAACGTGCTATCAAGTCGAGTCACACCGCCCGCGTAAGAAAACTTCGTATAGTCCAAGCTCAATCGCGATGTCGGTGCCGCATAGATACCGCCCCAATCGCGAGGTGCAGGTCCGGCCAAAGTACCATTGTTCGTGGTGTCGAACGTGCCACCCGCACCAACCGAATCATCCAATTTACTCGTAAAGACAATCGGAAATCCATCCGTACCTTCGGCGATCAAGCTCGCTCCAAAAGAAAGCTCGATTCTAGACGCGTCCAACTTAATAACAGCACCTGGATCGATCACCAAGGAACCGCCCAAGCGCGGTCGCTTGACGCCAAAGCTTTCTGGCGAAAGAGTTCCGGCAAGGGTTGCTCCAGTGTCTGTAAAGCTCACGGTGTTCGCATTGAGAGTATCTGGTAGATCGGCAATGAGTCGATAGGGTGACGTACCACCATTCGTACTGCGATAGATGCGTCTACCGACATAACCGGTGAGAGTCCGCGGCAAATTGCTCAATTGGACAGAACCGGTTGCAGTCAAAACGATGTCCGATGTGGCGTTGGAGGACAAGCCCTCGCGCCCACCCGCATCGACCATCACCATTCGATAGTTGAACGTATTGCCGATCGGAAGAGTTCCGCCTGCGGCCTCTGCCAAATTCACACCCGAAACATCGGCGCGATCGCGATTCAAAGTCCCTCCGGCCAACTGCCCAATGTCGAGGAATGTCGAAGTGTTGCGGTCGAGGCTTGCCACTAAATCGAACGGGCCACTTCCATTGCCCTGGCTTCGATAGAGCTTTCGCTCGACAAAGTCTCCACTAGCGCTCGGCAGGCTTGCAATGGATATCGCCGTTTGATTGCCAGAAAGATTGATACTTTGGGTGGCGTTCGATGGCACACTCTCATATCCATTGCTATCGACAAAGGTAACTTTGTAGTTGTAAATACCTGGCAATAGTTTGCCACCCACATTTGGGCCGAGGGAAACCAGTGCGGTTGGCGGAGAGGTGCCATCGAGAATGGGTCCACCGATAGCTCCGTTTATCAACAAGTTATCGGTCAACACGTGAACGATATCGATATCGTCGAAGCGACCCGGAACGATCAGCCCTTGCGAGTCTGTTCGAATGAACAGGCCGTTGATCGAGTTGTTCAGCAAACGGTTACGATGAATCTCTGGACCTACGCGATCGTAATCGCTAGTGAAGGCCCCATTGATTTGGAACCGTGGCTCGTTGAAATTGGTTTCTTCAAAACTGTTTGGCGAAGCGCTCATCGCCGCGCTCGAGCTGCGCGTAATCAAGTTATCGGTGATGGTCGGCCTTGAACCCAAGAATTCTATTGGATTGACAGACTGAGCAACCGAGTCGACCGATACAGTGCCACCGCCATAGCGAATGTCTGCATGGCTAATGTAATTCAAGAAAATGCCTTGGTCTTCTAGATCCTGCCGGCCAGCCCCTGAATCAACGTCGCGTCGGAAAGAGATGCCACCCCAGTTCCCCGGCGCAGGCGTGGTGGTTGGAGAATAAGTATCAAAGCCGATGGTCTCATCTAACCACGAAGTAAAGTAAACTCGTCCCTCTGCCTTGGAACCAGAAGAATTGCGTTGCGGATTTCCGTTCGCATCAAGCAAGAGAGGTGCACCCAAAACTTGTAAAGCCCCGCCAGAGCGGTTGATGTTGAGATTGGAGCTGCCCACTCCTATCCTTGCGCCTCTCAGTTTGAATACTGCCCCAGCGTCGATCATGGTTGTTACGCCCAATGGAACATCCATGGTCGCACCGTCGGACAACACAGAGCCGGGCAATAACCCCAACCCGATTTCGTAAGCGAAATTGTCTCCCGTGGTTGCCAAGTTTCCATCAGCTCCGCCGTTTCCAACGATGCGAACGATATCGCCAGGGTGAGTTGCGCCAAACGCGTTAGGCACACCGGGTGAAGAGATGTTGTTAAATGGACGTTGAAGACTTCCATCCGCATTGGGACCAGCCGACTTGTCCACAAAGATTGTCTTACCAGCTACGTCGATCAGGTTCAAAAGCGGATCGATGACAACGGAACGCTCGCCTGTAAGCTTAATGTTCGTGCCAACGGCAGTGGCGACGACCCCGAGTTGCGAGCGGGCGTTGATGGCTGCAGCTAACACGCCGGCCAATTGCGAAGCCGTACTGTTATTGGTGTATGGAATTCGAATGCGGCCAGCCGAAATGGATAAATTGCTGTCGAATTCAAAGACCTGTACCGAGCCGTTGGCACCTGTAACCGTAACGATTCGGCCCTCAAGTCCGGCACTTCCACCAGCATTGAAATTCAAAGAACGATCTAGCGGTCTGGTTTGAAACCAGAAATCATACGTTCCGCCTGGAACTCCATCCGCATCGCCATCAAATCCTACCGATACGCCATTCGGGCTAGACCCGACAATATCTTGAATCGTATCGGAGGTATCCACTGCCGAACGAAAGTTGATACGAAGCTCATAGTTGCCTTGCGATTGACCACCGAAACCGGTACCGGCAATGGAGCCGTTGTAATCGCTGTTGCCACTGGCACTCACTCCGATGTAATAGATGCCCGACGTCAGGGACCGACTCATCAAAGAGTCTTGACTGAAGTAGTCGTCGTTCTGCGAAACCAATTCAATAGTTCCGCCGGATAGTACCACAGGATTCTGAGTTAAAACATTGTCGCCAACCTTTGTACTGGCCGCGCCGCGAACGAGACTAACGCGAACTAGCGAGCTTGCCGCTGGAGAAGTCTGGATCGCATCGATAATGTCTTGAACTGTGCTCTCGGAGCCTGATGTTGCATTGAGGTCGATGCTGATCGCATTTGGGAAGGTGAGCACGATCGGTTTTGTCGCATCGCCACGCTCCGTCTGCGTAAAGAAGATCTGAAGCTGATTGCCTTGGGCTCCCGATCGCACGGCTTCAAATTGCACCGAGAGCGGTACGCTAGCACCGAAGTTGGTACTGGCTGACGCTTGCTTTTGTTTGAATAGTTTTATGTCCGTGTTGAGTGCGCTACTATTGGTTAGTCGTTGCGCATAGGTCTCCGCAGTAAAAAGACCAACTCGATCTCCGAGGGCAACTTCAAATCGATAGAGATCGATATCCGAACCATCTGGGCGATGCAGATACTGGGCATGCAAGATATCTTGGTTGCCTGGGATGATCGGCTCGTACTTTTCGTCACTAGCCGTTAGCTGAACGTCGTTGATGTCTGTCAACGGCCCCGAACCTGCAAGGAAGGTCGGATCCAATCTCAACAGCGTGGTTTCTGGCAAGTCCCCTGCGTGCTCGAGTCCGAGCGCCATGCCCACCGCGGCCGCCATGGTCCTGGTATAACTCGCACCGTATTCGGTCCCCCATGTGTTCGTAGCGGAAAGAACTATCAAAGAACTCTGGAATGTCTTATCGATCCGAACTCCAAAATTCCCTTCGTTTTGATATTGAGTACCTGCAACGCCCTGAAGACCGGAGACATTACCGGCCGCAATCGTAAGACCTAAATCAGCAGTCTCGACGAATTGGACGCCAATGTACTTTGCCCAAAGCGAAAGCACTTCGCGTACCCTCGTTTTCTGGTCCGAACTGATCGCATTGGTCAGAGGCGCGCCCGCACTCGTCAATGCGTAAGTGGAGCGGAAGTTGTAATAGATCGTCGTAATGCCATCCGTAGCGTCGGCTCCGAAGCTTGGGTTGACATGGTCCTCAAAACCTCCAACCAAATTTTGCGCCAAAACACGATGACCTGCGTCATCGCTGGAACCAGGCAAATCCAATGTAAACTTCTCAGGGTCAATCGACGACGAAAGAATAAGGTTCGTCTGCGAAGTGAAAGCAGATCCTATGGCGCCGATGTTGGTTGCCGTATCGAACGAGCTACCTAACCCCAACAACGTCAAAGGCGAGTAGGACAATGTGCGGTTGCCAACTATTGCGGCGGGGTTGCTTCCCGGCTCAAATTCGACGCTGACCAAACTCGCCGAGGCAGGCGAAACTCGCAGTGCATCGAGTACCTGCTGAGCGGAAACAGTCGGACCCCCAATGTTGACAGTAATGACTCTGCCGGCAGCGGTTACCGACGGTCCGGCACTGCCCGAATTGGTGAAGGCGACTTTGATACCACTGCCTGACTCGCCCACCTGCCGAGCTGTAAAGCGCATCTTTACCGCGCCGCCGGTATTCAAATCCGAAATCACAGTGGCGGCAGCTTCTTGCCGAACTGGCTGCATCGGTGCACTTTCTCGCGTGCCAATGCGCAAGCGATAAGTCGCTGGACCTGCGTTCGAACCGGCCAGTTCATTAATGTCGCCCGAAAACCGCAAGGTGGCCGTGTTGGCAGCAGCGTTATAAGCCACCGTCGTGGGCATGAATGACAAGTCATCCGTATTGCGAACCGTGTCCGACGTAAAGAGCAAGCGATAAAACTCTGGATTCTCTACCGATCGCTTTGTGGCAACGCCATTGGCGTCGTTCTCAACCAGAAGCTTATCTGAGTCAAAGTACACGACGATCGTGTCGCGTTGTTGTTGCAGTTGACCATTCACTCGATTCGTCGGCTGCGGCACTACCGACAATACTTGGGGTCCAAGATCCAAACGGAAATTAATCGTGTCCTGGCGCGTACGCGAATCGGTGGGCTTAAATAGATCGCCTACTCCGCCCGTTGCAGATTTGTTTCGCAAACCCACGATTCCAAGACCTGCATCGTCAAAGCCAAAAACCTCAACGCGATAGTCGTCGTCGGTTAGGTTTTCTGCAAATCGAACTGTAACCTCGTTCTCATCTGGACTTTGCCCGACCGATATCGAACCAGGCACCACAACCACATCATTGACTCGGTTGAGTTGC
>JANLUJ010001083.1:0-2215 GCA_031363425.1 Pirellula sp. | reverse complement strand
TGTGCGTGCCGATACCGGTCACACCCATGATGCGCACGCCCTGGGAAAACTCCGCGAGATTGCGGGCGACGTTGGCCGCGCCGCCGGGGAAATACTCACACTTGAACCTGGTTTCAGCAAAGACGTATTTACGTTTGTTCGTATTGAATTTAGTTCGTCTGGTGGGCGTGGCGGCGGGGGCGGAGGATGGCGGAATGACTATCCCGACTGCGACTGGAACTTTTCCGTTCGACTACAACAGTTGACAACGCTCAAGGTAGACCCGAACGGAAGAACGATGAGATTGACCGAACCCCGATTGTTCGACTTCCCGTTTATTTTCATGACCAATATGGGCTCTATGGAACTCGACTCGGCTGAGCGCAAGGCACTTCGGGATTACCTACTTCACGGTGGTTTTCTGATGGCCGATGATTTTTGGGCTTATGCGGAATGGAATCATATCCGCGACCAGATGAAACAGGTATTGCCGGGTCGCGAGCCGATAGAGTTAACACTTGATCACAAAATATTCCATATGGTCTACGACTTGGCGAAACTACCTCAAGTACCGAGCATTCGAGCGTGGCAAGTCGGCATGACTTATGAAAATTGGCACGGTCCCTTTGAAGGGGGCGATACATCGCCTCATTTCTGGGGCTATTTCGACGACGAACATCGATTGATGGCCCTCTTTTGCCACAACAATGATGTGGCCGATGGTTGGGAGCGAGAGGGAGAAGATATCGAGTATTTCCGAGAATACTCGCAAAAGTGCTCGTATCCATTTGGAATCAACATCATTACGTACGCGATGACTCATTAACTCGTTGCGAATAGCCCTGTTGCAGGGAGTGAACATTCGACCACACGTCGAAGAAGTTGCTGGAAGCGCAGAGTGGCACGGCGGTTTCCGCCGTGATTTCTCGGTCGGGACATGGCCCTTGCTAATTTTGACTGCGAACTGGCTATTTTGCGATATGATATACTTGTTGGATAAATCAGTCCTCGTGGTAGCTTGGATTGAACTTGCTGCGAGTCCAAATCATGTCAAACCTAAGTAGGCAGTGAATGAGTGAGGATAAGAATACGTCCGTTCGAATGATTCAACTCGCCAAGACAGGCGACAAGGATGCGACCGGAATAGTCCTCGATGGCTTTCGAACTTACCTGATGCTGCTTGCAAGAATTCAGATAGGAAGACGGTTGCAATCCAAAGCCGACCCGGATGATGTGGTACAAGACGCTTTCCTTGATGCGCATCGACAATTCTGCCATTTTCGTGGAGATACGATTGATGAATTGGCGGCGTGGTTGAGAAAAATCATGGCAGGTCATCTAGCTCAGTTGGTTCGACGCTACTGCGCTACGGAAGCGCGTGATGTTCGGCTTGAGTATTCGATCGAACAAGACCTCGACTCGTCGTCGGCTCGCTTGTCGCAGGACTTAGCGAGTCCGGAATCAACGCCCAGTGAAGTATTTCGGCAGCGTGAGGACCTACTCGCGTTGGCGAGAATTCTCGAGGAACTGCCTAGTGACTATCGCGAAGTAATTGTAATGCGTCAAATCGAAGGCTTATCTATCAGTGAAATTTCCACTCGATTGGATCGCACTGAGGATAGCGTTCAGAAGCTTTGGGTTCGAGGGCTTCAGGCTCTAAGAGCGCTGATGCAGGAAAGCGTTAAGTAGGGGGCGGTTTCTTTCGGAGAAAAACGAAAGGAACTTTTTCGCAAATTTTGCCGAAGTTGGCGGCGGAATTGCTAAACGCGGACAACCTGACGATAGGTGGGACTGGTCCTGGCATTTCAAACGCACATTTGGGGTAAGCAATGCCTAAACACGACACAAACTCGGCGAGAACCGAAGCGTTTGAGCAAGACTTGGACTCAAGGCTGGCAACCGCTTTGAACGAGTACCAGAGGGCTAAAGACGCTGGCAAGCCCATTGCGATGGAAGAAATTCTGTCTCGTTATCCTGAAATCGATGAGCAGCTCAGGGCATGTCTAACTGCAATGTTGTATGTCAATGCGGCGGTTACCCCCAATATTCCCAAACAAACCATTGTTCCGAGTCTGATACCAGGCAGTGTAGTGAGTGATTTTCGATTGATTCGCGAAATCGGCCGGGGCGGAATGGGTGTCGTCTACGAAGCGCACCAAAGCTCAGTTAAGCGAAGCGTAGCCCTCAAGGTTCTTCCATTCTTTGGGTCCGAACATGCTCCCTCAGTACGACGTTT
>JANLUJ010000995.1:0-3087 GCA_031363425.1 Pirellula sp. | reverse complement strand
GAACGTCTTTTGCGAAGTCAACGGTGTGCAGAGTTGCTAAGGGAGCTTCAGCCTGAGAAGTAGCCGTGCTACAAAGGATCAGACAGAGGACAATGAATTTAGTTCGCATTGCTAACCTAAGGGCGCTGCTTACTGTGGAGGTTTTCGGGAGTACCCATGATCTTTGCGTTTTCTTTTGCAGAGGGCGGCCCCTCTAGAGTCAGCAAGGCGAACAAATCCGCGAGCTCTTGCGTATTCAATTGATTCTCGACCCCTTCTGGCATCAGAGATTTTTTGTCTTGTTTAAACTCCTCGATATCTTCGGCAGCAATCGTTTCCTCCTTGCCACCCTGGACCTTGATTACCGTTCTCTTGTCCGTCTTTTCAACCAACAAGCCTGTCACCACGGTTCCATCGACTGTCCTGAGCGTTACGCTCTTGTACGCGTCCCCGATCACCAAGCTTGGGTTAAAAACGCTAACAAGCAATTGCTCGTAAGAGCCTCGACCGTTGGCCGTAATGTTCGGACCAACTTCATGTCCTCTTCCATTCATCAGGTGGCATTGGCCGCAGATGCGATCGTAAATGACAAGTCCTCGCTCTGCATCGCCGCGAGCATCCCAACGGAGCAAATTGGCCACGCGTTTGACAACTTCTTCTCGTTCCTGCGTGGTCTCGGTATTGATCTTGCCCCAAATTTTGGCGACCGCAGACTGAACCTCGACATTCGAATCGGCAGCCAACAGTCGCACTCGATTGGGGCTAATAAGCTCTTTTCGAAGTCTCCCCTCGATGATTTGGCCAAGCAGCGCTTGTGCCGTATCGACGCGTCTGCACATGCGTTCAGCCACGGCCGCTTGCATGTCGGTTTTGAGCGAGGTCAACGAGGCAACCAATTGGTCAGTGTCAGCTGCGTTTGCAAACGCTATCCCGGTGTCCATGGCCAAATCGCGATAGGAACTTTCAATCGGGCGATTGGCCTTCAAGTCATCTAACAATTGCATCAATGCCTCGGAAGCAACTCTAGGTTGCACTTGAACGACGGCTTGAAGCATTTGCCTTCGAAGATTTCCATCCAGTTTTGGCGACAACACGATTCGCCGAGCTGTTTCGATTGCATCTGCATCTGCACAAAGTAGCCGTACCGAAATCAACGCTTTTTGCCAGGCCGACAGCGATTCCAATGCAACACTGTCCGATGGTTTGTTTGTCGGTGCTATCGCTTTGGAAACAATCCATTGCTTTAATATTGGGCTAAGGGCCTCGTTCTTAATCTCGCCTGTTCTCGCTTTGGTCAACAACGATTCCAGTACGGAAGCAGACTGGTTGGGATGCCTTTCACTTAAGCCGCTCGCTAACTGAAGCACTGTGTTAACAGCGCGTTTGCTCGGTTCGTCGGCCATCGTCGGCTTTACCTCCGAAACCAATCGGGCAGCAATGCGTGGCGCCATGTCGCGAAGCAAATCCTCGGCAAGGTCGAGTCGCTGCAATAGGCTCTCCAAAATCAACGACTGTTGCTCCACAATATGCGGTTGCAAGTTTTGCCATACGACACGAGGTAGAATCGGATCATTGGAACTGCTGCGAAGCACTTTTAGTTGTTGGTTGACATTTTCCGACGAGGCGTTCTGTCCCATCGCCAACTTCGGTGCCGCAATGGACGCCTGCAATCGAACGCGAGGGTCGTTGTCGATCGCGATCTTGTTCATTCGCTCGATGGTCGAAGTTTCTCTCTCATTTTGTCGACCTGCTGTGCGAGCACCCCAGGCTCTCAATTCAGGTGAATCGTTGTCCAGCAACTGATTCAAAAAAACTGTCGGGATTGTTCCAGAGCCGATAAGTGACCAAAGCGCATGCATCCGATATTTGAGTGGCAATCCCGGATTGACAACGAGACCCTTCAATCGCTTTGCGCTTTCTGGATCCTTGCTCACAACTCTTCGCTCTTGAAGCTTTAGTTGAGATCGCTGTCGATTGAAGATATTCTCGTCGAAAAGCAGCCCTTCGAGTTCTAAATTGCTGAGCTTGCTGAAGTCCTTGACCTTTGGCTTTGGGCGATTTTCATGAACGACGAGGTACAGTCTGCCATGCCCGCGATCAACACCGTTCGGATCAGCGTTTGCATCCTGGTAGCAGTGATATCGGTCATACCAATCGAGAACGACCATACAGCCATCGGGGCCTACCTTCTGTGCGACAGGCATGAACCAAACATCGTTTGCAGTCAGGAAGTCGGGCTCAGCAAAGCCTTTGTACGTCGCCCCCGAACGTTCCACGCGATCGCAGTTGATGCATCCTCCATGGATGTTCCCCATGTACAATTTATCTCGATATTGCTGGGGATAGGCAGGCGAGTCGAAATACTCGATGCCACAATACGCTGCCATTTGATGGCTATGTTTTACGATGGAGTCTGCGAACCAAGTGTGCGGTGGATACGGCCCTCCTTGACGCAAGTAATAAGCCGACTCGGTTAAATGCCAAAGATGATCGATCACGCATGCGCTAATAAATGCACTCCCTTCGTGATCAAATGCAATTCCCCATGGGTTGCTTGTCCCCTCACAAAATAAATCAAATTTCTTGGTAAGCGGGTCGATGCGAAACATTGCACAGGTAAAGTCAAACACACGATCGTCTTGTTTCACAACCGAACGATTGAAGACACCATTCAGTCCATACAAACATCCATCAGGCCCCCACGTCAAAGCGTTAGGAAGCTCATGCGTGTCGTCCCGACCGAAACCCGTTACGATGACGGTTTTCTTGTCCGCTACATCGTCGCCGTCCGTATCTTCTAAGAACAATAGGTCGGGTGCATTGGCGACCCAGACACCCCCATGGCCAACTGCGATGCCCGATGGAATGTTCAGGCCTTCGGCAAAAACCTTAACAGTCTCGGCTATTCCATCGCCATCTTTGTCTTCAAGGATTTTGATCTTGTCCCGACCTGGACCTGGTTCGCGACGCGGATACTCGAAGCTCTCGGTAACGAATATCCGTCCTCGGTCATCAAATGCCATCGCTACCGGGTTCTGAAGTGCAGGTTCAGAGGCCACGAGTTCAACGCGAAATCCAGTGGGCAAAGTCATCTTTGCGATGGCTTGC
>JANLUJ010000979.1:0-3496 GCA_031363425.1 Pirellula sp. | reverse complement strand
TTAGGATGCCCAAACCGAGAGTGCTCGTTCTGCGAGCTCCTGGCACCAACTGCGATGTCGAAACCGCGTTCGCCTTTGAAATGGCTGGTGCTGAGGCCGTAAGGCTCCATGTCAACCAGTTGATTGCGAAGCCTGATTTGGCAGTTAACTTTCAAATCCTTTGCTTTCCCGGTGGCTTCAGCTACGGTGACGATATTGCAGCAGGTCGCATATTGGCCACACAGCTTCAAACATTTTTGGCGGATACCTTGGAATCCTTTCGCCAACATGATCGGCTGGTTCTTGGTATTTGCAACGGTTTCCAAATAATGATGCGACTCGGGATTTTCTTTGATGCGGCCTCGGGCGTTCAGCCTGCGACCTTGACTTGGAACCGTCAGGGGCGATTCGATAGTCGTTGGGTCCATTTAAAACCGGAAACGGACAACTGTGTCTTCTTGCGTGGTATCGACGAGTGCTATCTGCCGATGGCGCACGCTGAGGGCAGATTCCTTTTTCGAGACGGCGACGCCGAGGCTCTCTTAATGGAACAAAAGCAAATCGTTCTTCGGTACTCGGATGCCCATGGTTCGACAGGCCGCGATCCGCTCCCTTTTCCAAGCAATCCCAACGGCGCACAAGGCAACGTTGCAGGAATATGCGATTCGACTGGTCGAATCTTTGGATTGATGCCCCATCCTGAAAGGCACTTGTTTGCGACCAACCACCCGCAATGGACTCGTCGCGAAACGCAGCCAGAACACGGCGAAGGACTCAAGTTTTTTGAAAACGCGGTCGCTTATTTTGGCTAACGCATGAAAGTCATTCACGATCTAAACGAGATCTATACCCAAATCGACTTTGGTCGACGAGACGCCAAACGAATCGGTGTCGTGCCAACCATGGGCGCTTTGCATGATGGACATCTATCCTTGCTGCGCCGAGCCAAGCAAGATTGCGATATCGCGGTTGCAACCATCTTTGTAAACCCAACACAATTCGGACCGAACGAAGATTTAGCCAAGTCCCCCCGCACCCTCGAGTCCGATCTCAACGCCCTTCGCGAACAAGGCTGCGACTTCGTCTTTGTGCCACCAACCGATCGTGTCTATCGCAGCGGACACTCCACGTTTGTCGAGACGCCTTCGGTATCGAAACGCTGGGAGGGTGAACTGAGGCCAGGACATTTCCGAGGGGTAGCAACGATCGTGCTGAAATTGTTTCATCTGATTCCTGCGCATGTCGCATACTTTGGTCGCAAGGATTACCAGCAAGTGGCCGTCATTCGAACCATGGTGGAAGATTTGAACGTCCCAATCCGCATCGAAGCGTGCGCAACAATACGAGAAGCAGACGGTCTTGCCATGAGCAGCCGCAATCGATATCTCTCCAAAGAAGATCGTGTCCGCGCTCTTGGGCTTTGGCTAGCGTTGACCAAAGCTCAAAGCAGTTTTGCTTCAGGCGAAGTGACTGGTGCAACATTGGAGCAGATAATGCGGGGTGAATTGACCAAATCAGTTGACTCCATTGATTATGCAGCCATTGTTCATCCTGATACGATGGAGCCTTTAGAAATAGTCGACGAGAGTGCGGTAGCCATCATCGCGGCACGCGTGGGGAGCACTCGTTTGATTGACAATATGACGCTTCAATGCCGTTGAAGTGAACCACCATGAAAGTAACGAATCGTGCGTCCAACACTGTTTTACATACCGCATGAATTCCTCGGCATTCCGGTTCTAGGTTTCGGTTGGGTTCTAGCAGCGATTGCAATCTTGGCGATCGCAATGCTCGCGACGTCGCGAAAAAAGGGGGGCGTTGCGAAGGTGCTGGAAGAACAAGGAGTCGTTTGGGGGGTGGCTGCACTTGTCGTTGTTTTTTTGCTGCCGCAGATTGAGACACGCATTCCCACGGGTGAATCTCAAGCATGGATTGCGGGTTTACCGATACGTGGTTACGGAGTCATGTTGATGTTGGGGGTGATGAGCGCGATGGCCCTTGCTATGCTCCGGTGTGAGAAAGCGGGCTTGTCGCGAGAGGCTTTTTTTTCGTTGGCGACATGGACTATTGTGTCTGGAATGATAGGCGCTCGATTGTTTTATGTTGTTCAGAAATGGAGTGAGCTAGGCGACACACTCCAGGAAAAACTTTGGAAAGCGTTGCAAGTGACCGAAGGGGGCCTGGTTGTTTATGGCAGCGTCATCGGCGGCATAATTGCGATCGCCCTTTGGAGTCGCAGGCATCAATTCTCGCTTCTAACACTCGCCGACTGCGTGACGCCAGCCTTTTTCATTGGCCTCGCCTTTGGCCGCATCGGCTGCCTGCTGAACGGTTGTTGCTATGGCGGGTTGTGTGATGCATCGCTTCCTTCGATCACTTTTCCAGCGGGGTCCCCTGCCTACATGGACCAACTGGAGTCTGGCAAGTTGTTCGGCATGGAGGTAGAGGACAAACCGGAGATAACGGCTCCTCAGGCCATACTACAAGTCAAGCCTAATAGTTGGGCATCGTCAAACAATATCCAGCCGGGCCAGAAACTGGTTACGATCAAAGAATGGATGGCGGAAGGCCCGAAACGATTCGACGCCCTTGCAGCACCGATCTATGAGGCCACTGTTCAAGTCGACAATCGTCAGTTTCAGATTGCTCCTGGCGTCGTGCCCGCACGTTCGATGCCGGTTCATCCATCACAAGTCTATGCGGCCGTGAGCGGCTTGATTCTATGTATTTGGACCTGCTTGTTTTCTGCAGTCATCAAAAGAAAGGGGGTCGTGATCGGAGCGGGACTGATTGCCTATGGTTTTCAGCGAATCATTGAGGAGATCATTCGAGTCGATGAAGCGGGTCAATTCGGAACAACACTAAGCATCGCGCAGTGGGTCAGCATAGGTGGGATCCTATCGGGGATCGGCCTTGTGATATTCGGACGAGTCGCACCTGGCAAATGCGACCGACGTTAAATCACTCTTGCCAAGAGTGACTTTGTATTTGATTCTTGACAGGCGGTAACGAGCTATATTGCTACATCGCAATCGCAACAGGTAATGCGTTTCCAAAACGCTCGAAGTCCTTGAATGACCAAATCACCTTCTTTTCTGGCGTGACTTCCAATATTTGTGGATTGTTTGGCCCGGCATGGCAATTGACGATCCAAGTGTTGCCGTTTGGCAAACGGTCCACCATGGTTACCCACGCTAACTTAACCCCTTCGAGTTCATTCTCTTTCAATTCCCAGACAATTTTTTTGTCTTTGGTCACTTCGATGACTCGATGTCCGTCACCGGTTCCGACCAAAGTGTTCCCATTCGGTAATCGAACGGCGCTATATAGTTGTGAGCCTACTTCGTATTCCCAAACGATGGCCCCCTGGCGATCGTATTCGCGAATGCATTTTTCACCTTCGTGCGCAACCACGTAAGTGCCGCTCGGTGTGATTCGCACTAGGCGCGTATCGCGATGAGGATTAGGGGTACTTACCTTGAGAGGCGTCGAGTGCACAATCGCACCGTCCTGGTTC
>JANLUJ010000969.1:0-6888 GCA_031363425.1 Pirellula sp. | reverse complement strand
AATCCAGCTACGGTAGTTTTCATTCCGCCGCTCGCAATAAAAGCCGTGAAACGGCGGAAGTATGTAACTGCGGGACTCGCCCCGCAGACGCGAACCAAAGAGGAATGATATCATGTTCAACAAGAATACAATTCAATTGTTCGCTTGGCTCGTGATGAGTCTAAGTCTGCTTTGCTTCGGGCAATCAACAGACACCGGTGCGATTCAAGCTCAAGAGGCTCATACGATCATCTTGACTCCAGGAACCGCGAAGCCTCCAGCATTTTTGTACGCAGCCACGTCTCGCGCAGAAGCTCGAGTGGACTTAAAAACAATCCAGCAGAGCATCCATCTTCAGCTTCGTATTGTCCAAGGTGACGGTAACCGTGGGGAAACAGTTAGCCTTGGATTGGGTGGTACTGGAGAAGTGATCGACGTTAAGGGTGATTCAATCGCTTCGTGGGCAGTTCGCACATTAGACTCGCAGCGATTCCTTGATCTGCAACTCAAGCCCATCGGTGCGGATAAACCTGATGGTAGCAAACCAACTAATGACAGAACGGCAACGATCCGCATTCGCAGCGAGCATGCGGAGTTGCCCGCCAAAGTTGCACTGGCACACTTGATGCCGGGCAAGGCGTTGGGCTTCGATTCGCAGGTTGAGATCGAATATGCAGGTGGCGTCGCAGGCAAGCTCGTGGCCGCGGTCGGCTTCGCACCTCTCGTTTCGAGCAAACAGAACGTTCGGCTTCAAACAGCAACTGGCGGGCGATTGGAACTGCAGCTGAATCGCAACACCGCCTTGCCCCCTGCCGTCGAAATGCTCGACACTACACTGGTAGGCGAACTTCACCCAAGTCGTAAGTCCGTTAACTTTCAACTTCGCGGTACGGCCAATGTTAGCGCGGCGGATACTCGCCTACGAGCCTTGTCGGGCAACTTAGCGATCAGCCAGTTACCGCAAAGTTCGGACTATCGACTGGAGTTGTTGAACTCGGATGCTGGCCCAGTGTATGAATTGGTCTTTCCTAAGGCCGGCAGCTTTCCAATCGCACTGGAATTTGTGGCGGCCATTAAGACCGATCAGGCCAACTGGCAATGCTTGGACTTCAGCGTAGCCGCAAGCGCTGTCGTGCCGATCCGAATGCGTGGCCTCGATGATGGGATCGAATTCGCTCGGGATCAACAAGCTATTGTTCCACTGCTTGTCGAAAAAGATTGGCGAGGATTCTTGCCGGCGACTGGGCACGTGATCTTGCGGTGGCAAAATGCGAAAAGTACCAGCGAAAGCAAATCGTTCTTCACGACCAACGCAACGATCGAAGCCACGGTCGGCCCAGGCCTTTTGCGACAAGATCACCGAATCGCATATCAGTTGTTGCAAGGGCAATTGAAGTCGCTCACCATTCAACTGGTTGGGCCTGGAGAGATCTTGAATATCGAAGGAGACAATATCGTCGCTTGGAAAGTTGTCGGCGAAGGCAATCAACGACTGTTGGAGATCACGCTCAATCAACCGCTCGTTGGCAACAGTCAAGTGGTCGTTCGTAGCCAAACGCCCCTGGGCGCTTTCCCCGTTCGCGTCGAAGGACTTAGCCTTCAACCGCAAGGAGCCATTCGCAACTCAGGGCATCTCCGCATCTCCAACTCTGGTTCAATTAGCCTTGAACCAACAGGCTTACGCGGCTTGAGTCAATTGGCTCCTGAGCAATTTCCAGGAGAAGCATTGCAATCGCGACAACTGGTTGTCTATCGCTTTCCCTCGGCCGACTATGGTTTCACCATCGTGGCCGATCGTGTGCAGCCAGAGGTCAGCGTCACACAACTCGTATTATATCAGCTGTCCGAATCCGATCGCGTGATTGTGGCGGACATCGAACTGGATATTCGCGAGGCAACCATTCGCGAATGGAATTTGAGCATTCCAGAGGACTACTCCATCGTAGCCGTGACTGGTTCGAGCGTGGCGGACTATATTGCATCTTCTGAGGCGGCGGACGGTCTTAGAAACCTCAAGATCCTTTTCGGCCAAGACGTTCAAGGACGGCAACTTGTTGGATTGCGATTGGAGAAGAGCGAGGTCGCCAAGACGGGCCAATGGATTTTGCCGCACATTCTGTTTCCTGAAGCCAAAGCAGTACGCGGTGATATCGGTATCGTGGCTGCTCCTGGATTTCGCGCAACTGTGGGTACGATCGATCTGTTGGTCGAGAAGCCATTGTCCTACTTCCCGCGGCCAGTGGCCAATCTTCAACAAGCGTTCCGCATTCGCGAGCCGGGCTGGACAGCAACGATGCAGATCGAGCAACTTGAACGCAGCATCCAATCGGATGTGTTTCATCAGTATTCGCTGAGCCAAGGAACCGTGTATGGTAGTGCGCTGATCAACTATTCGGTCACCGGTGCTCCTGTGGCCGAATGGCAGTTGACGGTTCCAGCCAAGCTCGGCAACATCACCGTCGATGGTCAAGAGATTCGCAATTGGCGGCGCGAAGGGGACACGTTGATAGTCTCGCTACAACAGCCGATTCTGGGAGCTTACACATTGCTGGTAGCATTCGAAGAAAAGCCCAACATCGCTGAAGGTTCCTTTCAAGCGGGACTGGTCACTCCGCTCGGTGTGCAAGGGGATCGCGGCTATATCGAAGTAGTCAGTCCAGTACAAGTGGAAATGGAATCGCTGCTGGTCTCAAGTCAACTATTGGTGCTTGATCCGCTCGAGTTGCCAGCCGAATTTCGATTGCTCAGTACAGCACCTACGCTTGGAACATGGCAATACACACAGCGTCCGTTCGATTTGAGATTGAAGGTCAATTGGTTCGATCCAGGCACAACGGCAGCCCAGGTTGTCGAATTCGCCGAAGCCAATAGCCGCGTTTCGCAAGACGGCGAGTTGGTGACGGACGTGTTGTACTATGTCAAATCGCGGGGACAGCGCACACTGAGGCTGCAGTTGCCGGGCGATCCCGTTCGATTGTGGGCAGTGTCTGTCAACGGTCGCCCCGTGACGGCTCGCCAGGCTGGCAATGAAACGCTGATTCCGTTACCAGGTGGCGCTGATCCCAATGCTCCTGTCGAAGTCAGCTTGCGACTCGGCAAACCAGCTCTGGACAAACGACACGCGTCGCTTGTGTTGCCGAAGGTCTTCGCGCCGGTATTGAAGACCCAATGGAATGTCAAAGCCGACGAGAACCATGTGCTCATTCCAAGCGGCGGATCAGTCCAACCGACGATCCCCATCGTGTGGCCAAACGGCTTTGATTGGCTGGCTCAACGTGGTCTGATTCCTTTAATAGCGATCGCGATCTTAACAGTCGCAGTCGGGATAACAAGTTCGGTTCCTATCCGATTATTCGCCTTTGCGATCGCCATAGTGGTAGCTGGCTTCGCAAGCTGGTACGCGTTCAATCTGATCGCATCTGCCGCACCCCTTCAGCTAAGTCTGCCCGTATTGGCGTCAGGAGAGAGTGTGAATTTAGAAGTAGGCAACATTCCCAGTTGGCGAGCCTATGTTTCTTGGCCGGGTCTAACGATTGCTGCAATGGGTGGCTTGTTGACCTTGCTCGCGTTGCGCATTCGACTATCCGCGATGGCTGGGTTGGTGCGTTGGATCGCTTTGATAATGATCGCGATTGGGCTGCTGATGCAAACCAACGGCGCACCTTGGTTCTTTGGAGTGTTGGCGTTAGGGATCTTGGTGTTCCACTTCGTGCCCGCAGTCATTCAATGGAACAAGAGCAGTATCGCGGACTTGGCTAGAACAGCGACAGACGGCCAGTCGCAAACTCAAAACGACCAACAGTCATCTGGAGGCAATCAAGGCTCGGTGCTCACCACTTCGATTTTCGCTTTCTTAGTCGGCTCTGCAGTCACGTGCTCGACGAGCAAGTTGCAGGCTGAAGAGACGCAAGCGGATGCACCTGCGAGTCAAGCCAATAGCGCCGGGGTCGAAAACATGCACTCTGCTAGCTCATTGCTTCAAAAGTGGACAGTGTCGAGTCGTGACAAACGGCTGACAGCTTCAGCCGACATCACCATCGCGGGTCGACCGGGTGATCGCTTCGTGCTGCTTCGTGCACCCGCGGTGCTGACCCAGTTCAACGGACCCGGGCTACGGTTGAGCAAACTGGAAACGCCCAATCAGGGAGTAACCTACGTCGTTACCATTCCTGCGGCAGAAAGCGATGAGTCCAATAAGAATGTTAATGATGGAGAGCCGGCAAATGAAAATGCCGCCTCAGACTCCATACTTGAAACAACGCCGTCCAAACAGTTCACCGCTGCGTTCGAATTTCAGTTGGAGGCGATTGAATGCGCTGCGGGCATCCCAATCTTAACCGGTAGTGCGGCGCTTCAACAAATCGATCTTGCCCATGACGAAGCGAATTGGGAGGTCGTTTGCGACTCGGCCGCGCGTATCGAAACAATCACGAGAGAGCCACAAATTGGCTCGTCAGCAGCTCGCGTTACATTACTGCTCGGCCCCGGTTCAGCAAGTATCGTTTTGCGGCCGCAGGCTCGCGACCTGGCCACCGAAGCGACGCAGTTCTTTGTCGAAGGCTCTGGTCTTTACACGCCTGGTCCGGGCGTCATCGACGGCAAGCATCGACTGAAAATACGAACTTCGCAAGGTCGAGTGAAACAACTCAACCTTGTCATCCCCTCCGGGCTAACTGTCAGCTCAGTGGATGGTCCTGTTAGCTCTTGGCAGTTTGACGCGGATAGGAGTCGTTTACAACTACAGATCGGTCCAACCGTGCCATCCGAATTTGCCGTTACGGTTGAAACGCAGCGCAGCCTTGATGCACTACCCACGGTTGTACAACTATCGCCACTACGAGCCGAAGGAGCTGGTGGCGAGGTCGGGCTGATCGCGCTTGCGTTTGGCTCCGAAGCCCAACCTGAAAACGTGCAAGCGGAATCGCTCTCGTTGGTCAACCTCGGGGACTTTGATGGCAGCCTACTGACCAATAAACAAACGACTTTGCATCGCGTCTATCGTTACGGCGCTGAAGGGGGAAGCCTCTCCGTTCAAGTCTCGCCGGTAGCCCCCGAGGTTCGAGTCGGCAGTAAACAAGTCGTTTCGTTTGGGGACGAACGCGTAGTGTTGGGCATCAACTTTGTCACGGAGATCAGTCGCACTGGGCTGTTTCAATTGAGCTTTCCATTGCCAGTTGGGTTGGAGGTGGAATCCCTAACGGGTGAAGCGTTACATCACTGGTCCGAGTTAACGGAAAACGGTCAGCGGCAGATCGTACTGCACTTGAAGGGCAAGACGATAGGCACGCAGAAATTCTCATTGACTCTGGCCGGAACTGCACCGACCGAGGCGACTCAGTGGTCTATCCCTCGTTTCGAATTGAACGAGTCCACACGTCAGTCAGGCGATTTAGTCGTGCAGCCGATTACTGGCATTCGCCTGCGCACCATCGCTCGACAAAACGTCTCTGAAGCGGATCCGCGTTCACTGGGTGCTCAGGGACAAGGAGCTCTCGCCTTTCGATTGCTACAACGCGAATGGAGTCTGCAACTGGGCGTTGAGAAACTTGCTCCATGGGTTACAGGTCAAGTGCTGCATGACGTGACATTGCGAGAGGGACAAACACGATCATCCTTGCTAGCCGAATTTACCGTGCAGAACGCAGCGATTCGAACTTTGTCCGTCAAGTTGCCCTCCATGGGTACGGCTGAACTGAAGACGGTCCGGGCCAACGGTGAAACGGTCAGCGACTTCGTTCGATCGGCGCAAGATGAAAGCGTGTGGGAGTTGCGTTTCAAACGTCGAGTGATCGGACCGGTTCAATTTCAAATCGAGTACGAACGACGTGGTGAACGAGCAGGCGATAGCGAGCCGCTCAGCCCAGTCGATTTCCCCGACGCGCGGCAATTGGGCTACTACTTTGCAGTTCGCACGGGGGGGCGATTGGAAATGGAAGCGGGGACGATGACTCAAGGTTGGCAACTGAGCGACTGGAGCACTGTTCCACAGCCGCTACGGGATGCGGGCAATCGCAATGCACCAGCCTTGGCCTTGCGAGCGATGTCCCCTACGATGCCGATGAACCTGAGAGTGATTCGCCATTCGTTGGCCGATGCGCTGAAGTTGCGAGTCGCATCGGGCACCCTAACGACGATCTTGTCACCCACTGGCGACCAGATTACCGCGGTCGACGTGAACATGGAGGTGATTCAGCGCAGTAGTTTGAGCGTACAACTTCCCGCGGGCGGCGAGCTGTTCAGCATCTTCGTCAACGGCGAAAGCGTTCACTCGATTCGACAGAAGAACCGTAACAATACTTGGCAATTTTACATTCTACCTGGTATCGATGATCGCACAGCGCAAGTCCGTTTCGTCTATTCGCTGAACGGCGACAGTTTGCAAAGGCTCAGCCTGATTAGTCCGCAGCTTAATGTCCCATTGGAAAACATTGCGTGGAACGTGATTGCCCCAAGCGGCTTTCGATTGATCCATAGCAGCGGCAATCTCGAGTTGGTTGGACAAGACAGCCTCGCTAAATACGATCGCCAATCGTATCTATCGAGCCTCAAAGGCAAACGCGAAGATCAGGCCCAACAGGCAGCGAAATTGCTCGAGAAAGCCAATCAGCTTCTACAGACCGGCGAGCAGTCCAAAGCGCAGTGGGCTTTTAACAACGTGGCCAATCGCTATGCACTCGACGCCGCTTCGAACGAAGACGCGCGAGTCCAGTTGGAGAATTTGCAGACTCAACAGGCCATTGTTGGCTTGAACACGCGTCGCCAAAGACTGTTCTTGGACAACAATCGCGGAGGGGCAGCCATTGCCGCCAATGAACAATTGAGGCTTGCAGCAGCAATCAACCCTATTCTGCAACAAGAGCAACTCAACTATCGACCACAAGAGCTAAGCCAATTGTTGGCCGGCAACAG
>JANLUJ010000930.1:0-8496 GCA_031363425.1 Pirellula sp. | reverse complement strand
GGAGGCCCTGCAATTCATAGGGGAACAGCATTTTGACATCATGTTTTGCGATCTAAATATGCCCGGCATGAGCGGCGATGAGTTGCTGGCTCGGATTTCTCAGACGGAGGGTTTGGATGTCCCACCTATCGTCATTGTGTCGGCGGAAGCCACTCCAGAACGAATCGAGCGACTGCAATGCGATCGCGTTATCGGTGTCCTTAGAAAGCCATTCCCTCCAGAGAGGATGTCCCAACTCGTTATCGATTCAAAATTACTTTGTACCAAGGAAACCAAACGATGAAGTACGCTTGCCATGACGAACTTATCGAGGTAGTGAGCAACGTCCTTGAGACGATTGTCTTTGCTTTCACCGAAGATTTAGGTGAACTGCCGAGTTTTGACTCTGTGAAGTACTTGACAGCAGAAGTTTCCTTTTCTGGTGGGCATTCAGGAACGGTGACGATGTTTGCAACAGAGACTCTCTGCCGTGAGTGGGCCGAAATGATGTCGACGGCCCCATCAGCGACAATACATTTGGACACGCTGGCTGAACTAGCAAACATCGTAGCAGGAAACTGGGTTTCTCGGCATTTCACTGATCGCGAACCGCTTAAGCTCCATCCACCGAGAGTTGCCGACACGACGTTGAAGCAATGGAGTGAAATTAAAACGGATCTGTCACTGGTGACGCTTTCGGTAGACGGACATCCCCTGGTTCTCTCCGTAACTGTCTTGAGTTGAACGATCATGATTCGAGTACTCATCGTTGACGATTCCGCAGTAGTTTGGCAAGTCTTTAAGCGCGCTCTTGAGCAAGACCCGGATATTGAGGTTATTGGCTGTGCGCCAGATCCCTATATTGCCAGAGACATGATTGCTGCAGATGTCCCAGACGTGATCACCCTTGATGTTGAAATGCCTCGCATGGACGGCATTACGTTTTTGAGAAAATTGATGTCGCATCATGCAATACCAACGATTGTCGTCAGCTCGCTAACTCAAGATGGAACGAAGCTCGGCGTTGAGGCACTACAAGCGGGCGCCGTCCAAGTTTTAGCGAAGCCAAAGAATTCGTATTCTGTCGGTGATCTTGAGAAGTCCCTGGTCGAAGCCGTGAAATCGGCCTCGAAGGCGAAAGTCGAACGAATAGCTTATGCCCAAGATTCCAACCGTCAGTCGCTTTCGCTGACATGCACAACGAATAAAATCCTGGCTATCGGAGCTTCGACGGGTGGCACTCGAGCTATTGAAGAAATCCTTCTCAGTCTTCCTGCGGACTGTCCAGGTACCGTCATTGTCCAGCATATTCCAGAACACTTTTCGCGATCGTTTGCCGGCCGATTAAATGACATTTGCAAAATGGAAGTCAGTGAGGCGGTAGACGGTGATAGTGTAACGACGGGACGAGTGCTGATCGCACCGGGAAACAACCACATGGTTTTGCGCAGGAGCGGCGCCCGCTACCACGTTGAGATCAAACCAGGACCCGCTGTCTCTGGTCACCG
The DNA here is from genome assembly GCA_031363425.1 of Pirellula sp. Taxonomy (GTDB): domain Bacteria; phylum Planctomycetota; class Planctomycetia; order Pirellulales; family Pirellulaceae; genus JBKCUI01. Next base: position 7,009 of record JANLUJ010000930.1, on the reverse strand, counting down.
ACCGTCCGTGGACGTTTTGTTTCGATCCGTTGCCCGTGTAGGCGGCCAAAATGCAGTTGGCGCACTGCTGACGGGCATGGGGAGCGACGGTGCACGCGGACTGTTGGAGATGAAACAAGCAGGTGCGATAACACTAACCCAGGATGAAAAGACCTGCGTCGTTTATGGCATGCCGATGCAGGCTGTTAAGCTAGGTGCATCGATGAAAGAAGTACCCATTCATAAAATGGCCGCAGAGATCGTTTGCAGTCTACATTCGGAAATGGCCCAAACCCGAATTACCTAGTGCATAACGTGCAAAGGCGAAAGATAAATTAAACCTAACTTATTGAACAGCGCATAGTTTGTCAGCCCCATTCGTAACGACGTGCATATGTTTCGCAATCCCTCCCATTCTGACTAGTTTTGAAATTTCAATTACTCACGATACTACCAAAACGAGATCACCCATGAAGTTCCTCGACAACTTGGCATTTGCTAAAAAACAATTGCTTCAAGGCCTTATGCTTGCGGGCATCAGTTTTCTTGTCGTTGTCTCAACACAGGTTGTGACACTTGATTACCTTATCGGCGGAAAGTACTTTAAGGAGATCCAAAGTTCGTCTGACTTAGTTGCGGACATTCTTCCTCCGCCCGCTTACATCATTGAGCTCTATTTGGCGGCACACGAACTTGTGGACAACGAGGACTTGGCGATTCGAGCACAGTTGCTCGCTGACACAGCTCGCCTTGAGGCGGATTATCACACGCGGTTGCAGTACTGGATGGATACGCTCGAAAAGGGTGATTTGCGAAATGCATTAGCATCCAGCTCGAAGCCCGCTTCGAAGCTTATCGAGGTATTGAATGGTAGAGTTCTGCCGCTTGTCCGTGATAATCGATTGGAAGAAGCAAGAGAAATCGTTGACTCAGATTTGTCTCCATTGTTTGCTCAGCACAAGAACGAAATAAATCGCACAGTTCCTTTTGCGATACTCATGCAGAAAGAGATTGTTTCCAATTCCTTTAAGGCAACAGAAAACCTATGGAAATGGTCGTTGGCTATTTCAGCCGCGATTCTTGCAGCCTCCGTATTTATTTTTTGGCTCATTGGGAGGAGTACTAGTCGCAGGATAATGGTTCTACAGAACGCCGCTGCTTCCATTGCCATTGGAGATTTAAGCGTCAGTTTTCAGTCAGACGCAAGGGACGAAATTGGAAACACGATTAAGTCCTTCGGTGCGGTTAAAACTGCCCTTACTCGACTTACGGAAGACCTGCAACTCATGGTGCAAGCAGCCCAGCAAGGTCAACTTTCGATGCGTGCCGATGCAAAAGTTCATCAAGGTGTTTATCAGGAATTGGTTCTTGGTTTAAACACGACTCTCGCCTCCGTGAACGCGCCCATCGATGAAGCGGTGAACGTGTTGGCCAAAGTTGCGGATCGCGACCTAAGCATTCGAATGGAGGGAGCGTACAAAGGTCAGTTCGGGAGCATCAAGACGTCGCTGAACAATGCATTAGACTGCCTTAGCGAAACGCTCGCACAAGTATCGTTGGGAGCGGAACAAGTCAATGTAGCTTCGTGCGAAATTGCCAACGGTAGTCAATCACTTGCACACAGCGCATCGACCCAGGCCGTAACACTAGCTGAAATCGCAACATGCATGGAGAGCATTTCTATAGCCACCAAGCAAGGTGTACGTAACGCGGCAACGGGACGGGCATTAGCGATGAAGGCTCAATCATCGGTGCAAACCGGCACTGAATCCATGGTCCTGATGAGCGAGTCCATCGAGAAAATAAGAAGGTCATCGGATGCGACCACGCGAATTCTAAAAACCATTGATGATATCGCCTTTCAAACAAATCTGCTCGCGCTCAATGCCGCGGTCGAGGCAGCCAGAGCAGGCGACGCAGGCAAGGGATTTGCGGTCGTTGCCGAAGAGGTGCGGAATCTTGCTCAGCGAAGCGCAGCAGCCGCAAAGAGCACGGCCGATCTCGTCGAAGAATCGGTCAAGAACTCTGAAGGGGGTGTACTAATCACGAAACAAATGGGCCTGATCTTGACAGACATCAGTGAGGGGTCTCGAAAGGTGAATGACCTGATTTCTGAAATAGCGACTTCTTCGCAAAGCCAATTGAAGGGGATCGAAGACATGAACAATGCAATTGCAGGTCTTGATAAATTGACGCAAGAAAATGCTGCAAGCAGCGAGGAGTCAGCAAGTGCGGGTGAGCAGCTCAATGCGCAGGCGAGTTCGCTCGCGTCCTCCGTTGCGACATTTATCATTGCATCGGCGCATGGTGGCGTGACGGAAAGCAAGTCAGGTCGACCTCCCGTTCGTAGTATGAGTCACGCATTCTAGTACTTAAGGTCTGGACCCTCGGCTCTGAGCCGAGGAAATGGCGAATGCAACCGGGTTTATAAACCGCAGTAGTGTGCAATACGCAGGTATCTGACTTCAATCGCTTTAAGACCAAGCAACCTTTTATACATTTACAATCTTTTAAGTGCACAAGCGAGATTCAACCAATGAATTTGAAACCAAATATAGAACTTGATCGAAGAGTCTTACTCGTGGATGATGACCCAGCGATACTTGCGATTCTAAGCAAGGCGTTGTCGAAAAGAGGATATACCCCCTTTTCGATCACGGACCCTGATTTGGTACTTCCTCATCTTGCTCAATTTTCGACGCGTATCGTTATTCTCGACATCGACATGCCTAAGCAGGACGGACTTTCGCTGTTACGGGGAATAAAGAAGTTTGACGGAAGTATCCAGGTTATCATGCTGACGGGACTCGCTTCGATGGGAACCATTCTTCGAGCAACCAAGTTGGGAGCGGAAGAATGTTTTTTCAAGCCCATAGAACATCTCGATGAAGTAGTAGACGGGGTTGATCGTGCTTATTCAAAAATCCTACGGTGGTGGGGTGTGCTGCGTGAATGGCGAGCCCGTAGGGAAGTCAATACCCTCGTCGCAAAGTCGACGGCATGATGCATGTCTGCTAGTTTAACCCGGCCTCTAAAGCGAGCGGCAGACTGAAACCCACCAGTTGAGGCTGAGGCGCTAGCTAGCCGATCCGCGCCGCAAGAAATCGGCTAGCGCCTCTGGCTCAAATGTATACATCCGGTACTTTGCAAACTACCAATCGCCTAAGAACTCAATTGTTCAATTCGTGAACCCGTTAACATATCGACAAACTGACTCTGCACTTTGATCGCACGGATCAGTGTCCAAACATGTTTCGGTTCGAACTCGCAAGGTTGGGTCGATGCCAGTTGGTCCAATTCAAATGCAACGGCAGCGTGCTGGTCATCGATCGATTTCATTCTGAGCTGCGTTTCTTGAAGCAGGTTAGAAAACGCTCGGAAGTCCGCTAGGCACTTGAGCTGAGGGTCGCGATCGCATAGCAGCATCGCCAAACAGGCGACCTGTCGTTCGCTTGAGTTCGGTAGTTGTTGCTGAAGTTGGTCGATGAGTTGAGAAAGACGCATATCGTTTCCGAGTTGGCAAGATGATCGCAAGCGACCCGCTTGGTGAACAGAGTTTGCTTTTTTAGGGGTGGTTTCGTTGGTAAGTGTAGGTCGAAATTCGTGTTGAATAAGAACTTTTTGGATTTCAAAAATGCCGCAAAATCGCTAAAAACCTAATTTCCAGTCGGTTGCTTTCGGAAGAGCCGAGCAAACTCATCACGCCAGAGATGGTTAGACGGCTTTAAGCGATGGCTGAGGAAACCGGCAGCCCGTTCGTTTTGAAGATCCGAAAGATAGGATTGAAACGCGTTTTTTGATTGCGCAGACGAATTGAGAAGGAATGCAGTAATGCTCCACGCGTCCCGGTAGTCTCTGGCGGACAGTTCTGCGTTCGAATTCATACCTTCCAATTGTTTGATATCGGGCATCTGGCCGAATCGCAGTTGAGATTGCACGGAAACCTGATGAGTTACATGTTCGAGGGGATTCTCGGAGGCGGTTTCGAAATACTCTGCCAGCCCCTCGTCTAGCCATTGTTGTAGCTTCAGGCCGCTTGCGTCCAGGAGCGCGTGCGTGCACTCGTGGCGAACATCGGTTAGCCACGCAGAGCTATAGTACGTGAGAACCAATCCAGGCCCACGGTGCCGATAATAAAGCGCGCGTCGGCTTGGGGCATTGGGAACCAAACGCTTAGCATAGGTTTCCAACGCTTCACGGCTTTCAAGCACAACGACGTGAATCGGAGTTGCAGCAACAGAAATGGTTAGGGCAGCGCACAGCTCCGATGGGAGAGTATTTAGTTTGGGGAGAGACGGTTCCAGCTTGGCGATAGGGACCATTGAGCGGATATGAAATTGACCATTGTTTGCTTCGTGTGGCCATCGATTGATTTGCAATTGGCTGTTGCTTTGCGCAGTTGAAGACGCAAGAAAGACCCCCGCCTCCTGTCCGGAAAGAGAAGCGTTAGCGTACCACAATACGAATTGGAGCACAAAGCAAACGGTTAACCTTCGAATTCGTTTGCGTTTTGTCATGGTCTGACGGAACATGGCGGGTCGGAAAGCAATTGCGATTGGTTCTGGCTTAAACTACTTTTCTTGAAACCCGCCAAATCATTAACGAAAGAACTCTTTTTCCGTTACCGGCTTGTATTCACCCATCGATTTTTGGACTGTCGCAATGCGCGTTCGGTCGTTGCTGGAAAGCGTTTCTTTGCAAATAAGTTTAGCGACGATTTCCTCCGTTTTGCCTTGCGGACCAATCACGGTTAAACGACGAAGTTCTGCGGGAAGTTGTCGTTGCGAAATTAGCAACTCATTCAACTGCATTCGAAGTAGCGGCGGGGTCTGATTAAACAAAGCATTGATTCGAGCCGACCAGTTAGCGAAATCTCCGTAGCTTGTCGCTATCTCTGGAGTTGCCGGAGTCATCGGACGAAACTTATATCGAAGTCGCTCATTTCCAATGACCACGTAGTTGTCGTCCCCCAGACTTGGTTCGCCATCACTTGAAAACGCACGACGTTGTTCGTCCGTCAACCTTGAAAGTGCGCCGTCGAGCCTGCTCTCTAAGATTGGCATTTCAAGGTGAACAAGTGCCTTTCTTGCTGAATCGAGAACTGTTATTCGACTACTTTTGGGATCGATGACTGTCACGCGATGTACTTCGTCCTCCAACTCGATGTACTGTCCTGATGCGAATATCGTTTGGGTTTGCCTGATAGGTGGTTGCGATTCGTCCCGATAGATGTCGATGTCGATTCGGAAATCGTTCATTTGGGCAATCGCTTGACCAGTTGTGATCCACGTCAATAAGATCAAGACAGGAGCCATTCGAATGGTAGCTGCGAATTTCATGATTGCCATTCCTTACGGTAGCGCGCCCAACGAGGAGACTGCTGCGTCTTTGGCAACATCGATCGATGGGTCATACGGATAGAATGTCCTGGCTACGCGGAGCGCGAGTTCGGACAGGTAGATTCGTTGGAATGTGGCTTCGTCGAAATCGGTAACCGGCGCACCATGTTGGGGATAGACGAACTCGGGAAACGTCTTTTTGAACACGGGTCTATCACCCTCGGTTACTTTGTATGCGGTCACCGCTGCGTTGCTGCGACCTCTAAAGAGGGTCTGACCCTCGCGGAGTTTCAGATTTGTTACGTCGACTAAAATGACGTAGTCTGCTCGCAACCGACTTCCAATGGCCGGAATGGATTTCTCACCACTAGGCAAATCGTTGATTATTCGATCAACCTCTTCGGGATTTACCATCTCCACTTTTTTGACGTTTCTTGCGAGCAATTCATTGACATGCCTCGAAATGAGTATTCCCGATGCATCCGCGTTGAGTCCCGCCGTGGTGCTCGCCACAACAGCCACCTTCTTTTCCTTTAGCTCGTCGAACTCAGATGGCGCGTCAACCCCTTTGATGATGTAAATCGCATTGGCCATCAGTCCGCAGCCAGTATTGGTTGCGATGGCAAAACAAGACAAGCAGAAAGAGAAAACAATGCATGTGTTTGCCATTGTATTTACGTAGTTGGATGACATTCGTCGCGATTTCGACTTAACTTGATTTCTGGCAGCCATGCAGGAATCCTTTCCATTTGCAAACTTCTGCTCTAAAGAACTTGCGTCCGTGCGGAATGCTTGTAGCAAAGGAATTCTTAGAACGCTAGACGGAACATCCACTCAACTATCGAAATCGCCACCGCGATTACTAGAACCGTGGTCGCGACGGGTACGTGCCAACTTCCGTTAAGAGATTTGCCGCGAATGGCCATCCATAGAAAACAAGGAAAGGCAGCGATAGTAAGGAAGCACAAGAGTACGCCGCCAATATTAGCGTGGATGGCTGACGATAGATTTCCATTCATCGTATGCGCCCACGAGGTTGTCATCCCGCATCCGGGGCATCGAATACCCAGTACCGTGTACATGGTGCAACCCGGCAATCCAAGTTGGGTGTGAGTGCCAATTCCTGCTGGGTCCGGCTTTAGCAAAGCGGCAGCAATCAAGAGGGCGAACAAGGAGACGCCAAGACAAAATAGCCCTGTTCTTTCGATTTGGCTAAGTCTCACGACACCTTGGCGAGGCTGGGTGATTTGGATAAGTGATTTTTCCATTGAGCCTGAGGATATTGACATTTCGTTAGATTTTTACAACCGCTAGAGTCCCTACGCCGTCCTCGCAACCTAGGAGATTAAGATATGCCATACGGAACGTATCTTTCAGCCGCTGGAGCCCACGTCCAGAACCACCGGTTGGAGGTCCTTAGCAACAATTTAGCCAATATCAACACGCCTGGCTTCAAGTCTAGTTTAGCGGTAGTGCAAGCGCGTCACAACAAAGCTATCGAGGACGGCGACGTTTCTCCAAATTCAGGTACGCTGGCCGATATCGGTGGCGGGGCGAAAATCCAGCCTTCGCAAACAATATTTGACACAGGACCGATCGAAACAACCGGCAACAAAACTGACTTTGCGATCCATGACGACAATAGTTTCTTCGTTGTCAAACGGGGTGAAGAGCAGTTTCTCACACGCGCA
>JANLUJ010000924.1:0-3048 GCA_031363425.1 Pirellula sp. | reverse complement strand
GGATACATGTCCCGAAGTGCGATGGATGACTTTATCATTCTGCAAATCGATCAACTCGACGCGAATGCTATCGTCGCTACCTCCGCCCACCAAATACGATGCGAACGGTTTGTCCGCGAGGAACGCGGCAGACGTCAATGTGCCGGTCGGTTTGTCACCGGATTTTTCAAATGTACCGATCCAGTACTCGCCCTGATGTTCGCTACGCATGTCTTGTCGACGAGCGGCGATTGCATCGCCGCGAATAGGTTGGCCAGCAAATGCATCCCCTGTAGCGGTCCAGTCCTCCAGCGTCCCTTTCTCGAAATCGAGGTTTAACACTTTACCTGCTTTGGACTTCGGTGACTCTCCTAGATCGACTCCCAGTTGCAGACTGTCGATACCGACCATGTAGCCTGGGACCGCAGAAGCATTTTTGCCAACAATCTCAAGGGTCAGCTTATGCGATCCCGCTTTCAAATCTCTTTGCCCGATTCGGACAACGCCCGTGGAGATGACGTTTTTGGCGTTAAACAAATCGATAGGTTCGCCAATCTTCGCGCCATCCAGGATCACTTGAACAATGCCATAATCTCGGGCCTTCGTGAATACCATCAGCACATCGAACTTACCACCGACAGTGACCGGCAATTCCAGATCGAGTGTTGAGCCAGTCTTGCCACCTGTCCACCAAAGTTGGGAATCGTTGCTCCAGTGGTCCGCAGAAAATCCACCCATTCCTTGTTCGCTAGCGGAGCCGTCGGAAACCGCGAGAATCTTTAGCTTTTCACCTTCGAACAGGAACGCTTTATTGCCGGAAACCGGTTTTACGATCTGGCGCACTGGCTGTGCTGCAAGCCATGCAGCTTCTTCGACTTTCGTGCGCTGATGAAATAAGGCATGTGCCCCTTTCATGCCTCCGACAGTGATATCGATCAGTCCATCTTGATTGAGGTCGAACAATCCGATTTGGCGACCGATGCCCGCTTCGTCGGCAGCTTTGAAAGGGACCCAGTCGACCCCATCGGGGCCATGTACCAACTTGAACCAATAGACCACTGCACCGGCATCCCACATCGGACTCCCTTTGTGATGGGAGTAATACGTTCTTCCAGTGATGATATCCTTTAGTCCATCGCCATCGACATCGGCCAAGTTGACTGAATGCAGTTCGCTAAACAACACACCGTAAGCGTTGTCTTGGGCCTTGGAACCCATGATGTCATGCCGAGTGAATTTACGCTGGCCGGCTTCTTGAACTTGTTCGAACCAAGCCAATCCAAAATCGTGAGCCGCGATGCTGGTGATGATGTCATTGTCGCCATCGCCATCCACATCGTACGCAAACATCTCGGCTCCACCGTACGCGTTGGAAAAGGATAGCTCGTGTGCTTGCCAAGGCTTGCCGGCAGCAAGTTCCGTCGGTTGTTGAAGCCAGCCCTTGGCATGAATCACATCCAGCTTCCCATCGCCGTTGACATCTCCGATGCCTAACCCGTGACCAAATTTTTTGTCGGTGACTTGAGCGGAGATCGCGATGAATTTCCATGGCTCAAAGGGACGCGACCAGTCGATCGCCGCATAGCCAAAGAAGCCATCTCGCGAGCAAACAAGTTCCGGTCGATCATCGCCCACCAATTGCGTCAGTTGGGGTGACTCGTTGGAGACCCAATCAAAGACTTGATGTTTCTTCCATAGTTCAGCAGCCTTCTCCTTGCCCGGATTTTGGTAGACAAATGCCGGAGTGCCAGGGAAGCCTATCGTGAAAACATCTTTCCATCCGTCGCCGTCAAAATCGTATACCCAAGCAAAGAAGTGATCCGTGTATCCCTCGCGATTCTGCGGCTTGGCTGGATAGATTTCATGCTTCACTTGAAAGCTAGGGCCCTCGTACCAATGCGGCCCATAGACGAAGTCAACTTTCCCGTCGTTGTTCAAATCGCCTGCGGCGGCACCTTCGGAGTAGTAGACGTCGGTGATTTGCTGGGTCCGAAAGGTGTCGAGGGTTTTGTCATCTGCTGTCGCAAATCCAACATTGAGGCAAGCGATGAGCAGAAAGAAAAAATTCAGAAAGAAGTGATGCGTCATAGTGAAAGTGGCAGCAGGCGGGATTTGAAAGGACGGTTGTGCAAAGATTGCATCAGCAGCAGGATGGATAGTTTACCATGCGAGGTCAAGCGGACGCTAGCAGCGTCCGCCACGACCGAATATTCACAATTCGTGAAAAATCAACTCGCCCATGGCATTATCTTTGTATGTCAGTTAACTCGGAACAGTGAACTGAGGCAAACGGAATGATTTTGTGACGATATCGGCTGAGCAACTTGCCATGTGGATTGACCGGTGGGCTGGCCCGTTAACGGCCTGGCTCCGAAGTCGCTGCGCAAATCCTGACGATATCGTACAGGAAGCGTTTTGCCGACTGGCTCAACAATCGATAACTCCCGAACGCATCGCTCCTTGGTTGTTTCATGTCGCAATCAACCTGGTGCGCGAAGAGTCTCGGCGGACCAAACGTCGCCAACAACGTGAGAGTGTTGTTGCCAAGACGGAGAATCGTATCTCTTCGGCTTCGCAATCTCTCGAGGCGGAGGAGCTTAGAGATGCCGTAAGTTCCCTCACGGAAGAATTGCGCGAAATCGTGATTGCAAGGGTTTGGGGAGAACTAACCCTGGCCGAGATTTCGAAAATTACAGGGCACTCGATTGCGACCGTGCATCGGAGATACGAACAAGCTCTCCAGAATTTGCGGTCTCAACTAACCGAACGAACACCCTCGATCCGGAGTAAACCATGACGTCCCCATCGGATGATCTCGAAAATAGACTTGCTGCCTGTCGCCCCCAATTGGTGGGCTCCGAGCGTGACAGGCTACTATTCCATGCGGCACAGGCGAGTTTGAAACGAAGTATTCGAGATCGCACCGTTTCCTATGCTTTTGTAAGTTCGGTTCTGTCTGCAGCCGCGTGCTTTGGAATCATGACCTTTGCAGCCAAAGCGCCGATGGGCGAAAACATCATCGCTGGCTTGCGGGAACCAGTCCCTAGTCAACGACACAATCCGTTCGAT
>JANLUJ010000923.1:0-4671 GCA_031363425.1 Pirellula sp. | reverse complement strand
CGCGTCGTGCTATTCATTTTGGCAGAGCTAATGACTTAAGTTGTAGCATAGCCTTTTGGGTGCGATTGATGCCAGCGCCAAGCCGTCTCAACAATCCCCTCGATTTTTACGTACTTGGGTTTCCAAGCGAGTGTTGACTGTGCCAAGTTGCTATCGGCGATCAAACAGGCTGGGTCCCCAGGCCGTCGATCTGAGTATACGGCTGGGATTGCATGTCCGGTTATCTTTCGACAAGCTTCAATAACTTCCAATACGCTATGTCCGACGCCAGTGCCAAGGTTCATTTGCATTACGCCGTTGGGCTTGAGTTTGAGCAAGGCGGAAACGTGGGCGGTGGCTAAGTCCTCAACGTGAATGTAATCGCGGATGCAAGTTCCGTCGGGAGTTGGATAATCTGTACCAAAAACGGAAATGCTTTCGCGTTGTCCCAATGCGACTTGCAAGACGATCGGAATCAGATGACTTTCTGGGTCGTGATCTTCGCCAATGGAAGCATCGGACGATGCACCGGATGCATTAAAGTATCGGAGGGCTGCGACACCGAAACCATAGGCGTGTGCGTAATCAGAAAGTGCTCGTTCCACAACAAGCTTTGTGAAGCCGTAGGGGTTGATGGGGTTTTGCGGCGTGTCCTCGGAGATAGGCATCTTCTCGGGCTGACCGTAGGTGGCAGTCGTACTTGAAAATACAAATCGCCAAACGCCTGAAGCCCGCATGGCTTCGAGCAACTCGAAGGTAGCGGTCACGTTGTTCTGGTAGTACATGGCAGGATGCTGCACAGATTCGCCGACGAGCGCATAAGCTGCAAAGTGCATGACCGCTTCGATCTCTTTCTCCTGCATTACCCGCATTAGCAACGCACGATCAGTCAGATTGCCCTCAATGAGTAGCTCTTTCGGGACGCTTTCCCGATGGCCGCGGGAAAGATTGTCGTAGACCCAAACCGTATGCCCAAGCGATCGAAGCAACTTGACCGAGTGCGAGCCAACGTATCCTGCGCCACCGACAACCAATATTTTCATACTACAATTCCCCTGATAGTTACTACATGCGAAAGCATCAACAGCTCGTTGGATCGTACAATCCTGTTTGGTTAGATCGACGTTCGCGAGCGGATATTTGAATCATGGCTGTAAGCAAGCTAAAGAAACTCAAACAAGCTGTCTCCGAGCCATCGAAGCCATTTGAAACGATGGCCGGTTGGATCGAACGCTATACGGTCTACTTGCGGAGCGAATGCCATTTGGCAGAAAACACCGTGCAAGCTTATCGCCGCGATCTAGAGCATATGAAAGAATGGCTGGATGGTCGCTCCCCTACGGGCTTAGGAATCTCGGATTTGACAGAGTTTGCTGCTTTTTTAAAGAACAAAAATTTGGCAGCAACGTCGATTTCCAGGCATATTGTCGCAATTCGAATGTTCTACAAATTCCTGCAACTGGAGAGCGCAATTGCCGACAATCCGGCCGAACTGCTAACCACCCCCAAAGTTTGGCAGCGTGTTCCAAAGGTTTTGAGCATTGCTCAAGTCGATCGTTTTCTGGCTGCACCTCAGAAATTCGACCAGCATTGGATACGCGACCGGGCAATATTGGAGTTGATGTATGCGACGGGTTGTCGCGTATCGGAAATCAGCAACCTACTGGTTGCAAACGTGAACTTGAAGGACGGATATTGCTTGGCAGAAGGCAAGGGGAGCAAGCAACGAATGGTGCCATTGGGAGGACGGGCCATTGAGGCCATCGAGTTATATCTAGCGGAGTACCGACCCCTCCTAGCAGCCAATCGAGAATTGGCGGTCTCTCCTTGGTTGATCCTTTCGCGAACGGGCCAGCGATTACGACGCGAAGCTATTTGGGAGTTGATCAAACGTTTTGCACTGCGAGCTGGGATCGATTCGGAGGTTAGCCCACACACGCTTAGACACTCTTTTGCGACACACTTATTGGCAGGCGGCGCAGATTTGCGATTGATCCAAGAAATGCTCGGTCACGCCAGTATTCAGACTACGCAGATTTACACGCACGTTGAAAACAGCAAGCTGAAGAAGATACACCAGAAGTTCCACCCGCGGGGATGAGCTCGCACGAAAGTCGTCTGGTTGGTGAGGTTTGTAGGATTGGACAGTTTTAGCAGCTAACAGTTGCAGTGCTTGGCACCGGACGACTGGGAGGTTGACCCGCGTTTGGGACGGGAAGCGGAGCTTCCAGAGTGTGCGTTCCCAAGCTGGAGCTTGGGAACGAGTTCGCGATTCAATTCACAGGCTGGCAGCTTATATTAAGTGCCGAATTCTGGTCTGCGCCGACCGAGTTGTTCTTGGAGTCGAACAACAATGCTAGTATGCATTTGGCTGACTCGGCTTTCACTCAGATCCAGCGTTGCACCGATTTCCTTCATCGTCAATTCTTCGTAGTAGTAAAGAATGATGATGAGACGCTCGTTGCGATTGAGACCCTTAGTAACCAGCCGCATGAGGTCGCTTTTGTTAACGCGACGTGTTGGATCTTCGCTTCGCTTGTCTTCAAGGACGTCGATTTCTCGAACGTCTTTGTAGCTATCGGTTTCGTACCACTTCTTGTTGAGCGAAACCAAGCCTACGGCCGAAGCATCGCTTTTCATCTTTTCTACTTCATCGATCGAGATGCCCATGTAGGAACAAAGCTCGTGCGTACTTGGAGCCCTTCCGTACTTGGCTTCGAGAAGTTTGGTGGCTTCATTGAGCTTGCTGGCTTTGCTTCGGACGAGTCTTGGGACCCAGTCCATGGTCCGCAATTCGTCGAGCATGGCACCGCGAATACGAGGAACGCAATAGGTCTCAAATTTGACGCCGCGCTCCATATCGAACGCGTCGATAGCATCCATCAAACCAAAGATACCTGCGCTGATCAGGTCATCCAGTTCGACTCCTTCTGGGAGCTTGGCTCGAAGACGTTCGCCATTGAAGCGAACGAGAGGCATGTAGCGTTCGATGAGAATGTTTCTCAAATCGACGTTTGTTAGGTCCGCTTTGTATTTAGTCCAAACATCAAAAATGTCGATGCTCGATGCTACAGTCGTCGCCATCCGAACCTCCGTGATTGACATGGCAAGGGGTATGATCTCCAGCGGTTACTGGGATCAAACGGTCGTGTTTTCTGGTGTTGCTCCGCGAACGAAGCGAACTTGTGTTTACCCATTCCATTTGGCAACACATGGTTCTCGTAGCCAATCGTCATGATCGGCTGCGAGGAATCCGTTCTGGGATGCGAACTCTACTGACTTGGAACGGTTAATTCCACATCAATTGAGCAAAGAACCGTTCCTCTTGCGATCAAGCTTAACCAAACTGCCTAGCCCTGCTGTCTTTCGGGCTCTCACCCTTGGAAGTGGCTCACATTGGTTGTCAATTGATCGATCAAGGAGAGTTCTTTCGTCCCTCTCGCAGTTTTTCAAACTTGTTCCGGTAGTTCATTTCGACGCTCTGGCGAACCACGGAATCCGCAACCTTCCCAATTCCCAGCCCGATTGTGGCAAATACCACGGTGAAAGCGAGGGAGTGAGTTAGAACCGAATCCGGAACTTCACCGCCTATCAGACCAAGAATAATCGTGGTCGACAAAGCGATACAACCAAGGCATGCTGAAAACAAACGTCCCAACGAATGACTCACTTGGGATAGGGTTATCAAACTACTAAACCAAAGGTTTCCCTTTGAATGAACGTTGACGCGGACTACACATCATGCAATTTTTTGGTTGCATTTGGACGGTACTCCCCGTCACAAATATCATCGGCCTGTGCCATTCGGTTTCTTTACCCCGTTGCAAAAAAAACCAAGTTGTTTTCGAATACCGAGGGTAACTTTTACCAATCCCCTCTATCTTCACATAACTATGGCAAAACAACACTCACCAAGGTTTTTAGCGATCTCGGCGGAAGCCAAAGCTCGCGTTCTAGAATGCACGATTGAAGATCTCAAGTTGCGAATGGATCAAGGCGAGCCAATCGTCTTGATCGATGTTCGCGAGGAAAGTGAATTCGCGGCTGGACATATTCCAGGTGCCGTTCACGTCAGCAAAGGGGTCATCGAAAGGGATATCGAAACAGTTGTTCCCGACGTCAACAAAGAAATACTCCTTTATTGTGGCGGCGGATTTCGATCAGCACTTTCGGCGGAAAACCTACAGCGTATGGGGTATCGGAACGTGGTCAGTGTCGACGGTGGATGGCGAGCATGGACCGAGGCTAATTATCCCACGAACCATCCTAGTTAGATTTGCTGGCTATGAGATATGGGGGACGTAGGGGTGTCCGTCAGAGGACAGACGGACCTACGTGGTACGCCAAATGAGGATTGACATCAATATAATAAACAGCTCGAGACTGTTGATTTTGCAGGCGTGGCATGATTTTCTCGATTTTATCTTGGTCCAGAAAACGCAAAACCTTAAACAGAGGTCGCAAGCGAGCGGAATAGTGATTAAAATGCTGCTAGCGTTTGAGATCGCGTTCCACAATGCGATGAAAACAAGGCCGCTTGGTGAAATTGGCAGACACGCCAGACTTAGGATCTGGTGCCGAAAGGTGTGTGGGTTCGACCCCCTCCGCCCGCACAGAAGAAGGCTGTAGGTATTTAGGCAGTAGGCTATAGGTAAGAATATTTTTTTTTGTTACATCAAATGAATTCATAGA
>JANLUJ010000915.1:0-7337 GCA_031363425.1 Pirellula sp. | reverse complement strand
CGGTTAACACTATACAGTATTGTCTTTATTCTTCCCGGTGTTGTCTCTCGCCTTGTATAAGGCCCATAGCCAATGCATTCGGTGAAGGCAGGTGAATTAAATAGAAATTTGCTTGTAAAGAGCTGCAATTCCGTTCCAGCCAACGAAGCCACTGCGTCCTTAACGAGAGTTGCGTCATCTGCGGATTGAACACCAACACCAATAATGACAAGATGAAGTCGCTGACGCGGCAGTTCCGGCGATTGACAATCAATTCGCACCACCGTTTTTGCGGTAGACGTTTTCCGCAAGTCCGTTGCCATGACTTCGATGACGTTGTCTTGGGCACGAAAGAAATGTACTTTCCCTACAAACTGTCGCTCAAGCGAATTGGGTGAGGACGCTTGAAGACGAACTGCCTGCTTAAATCCGTTAACCGAGATCCAGATCTGTGAGTTGGACTCGTTGATTGCAATATCATCCCGGTAGTTCCACCGAATACGGCCCTGAAGTAGATTTTGACTTGTCTCTACGGGCCTATCTACTCTCCAAGTTCCATCGGGGCGTAGAGATAGCCGTTGACCGGCATCGGGCCTATCGATTGGCGTTACCGAATCCACCGATATCTCAACGGGGCTAGGAACGTAGTTCATCGTCAACGACCGTGAACTTAAGCCGTCCTTATTTTCCGCGACCAATTGAATCACATTCGTTCCAATTCGCAATCGAAGCGCGACCTGTTGCCGCTGCACGGAGTCATCTCCGTCTTTGATTGGCGTGACGGAGGATATGGGAACGGGTTGACCATCATGGAGAAGTTCGAAATTGTTGATAGCCGAACGGCTACGAACCAAATATTCGATGTTGACGAGTTCGGTGGTTACCGACGCGCTGTCGCTCGGACTTAGGAAAGCCAAAGTTGGAGGTTGTGCAGGCAGCTTCCTCTTTGGCATATCCATTGTTGCGAACGCAGGTTTCGCAATTCCGGTGGCAAAAACGGCCAAGCTGCATTGCCTGAGTTCGGATTGCCATGGCAAGGCAGTCACATTCAATGTGAACGTGGTTCCGGATTGTTCACTTTGCCATTTTGATTGCGGTAACTCACGACCGTCCATCAGTATCCGCTCAATCGGACTGGCTGCCTGGCCACTCAATCGAATATCAAATGCAGCTCCTTCAATTTCTCTGGGGACGCGCAGCTCCTCGACGATTGGCGTCGGCTGATAATAAAACGACATTGGGGTCGTTTGCGCATCGACGCCGGTATCATTGGAAAGTTGCAATTGGAGTGTATTGAGTCCCAATCTCAGTGGGATTTGGCCCTGAATCTCGCCGACTTTCAAATCAACCGCCATCGGTTGCTCGATCTGCGATCCATTGACTATTGCACGAACTGAAATCGGGCGGAGATTCTGACCTGGCGGAAAGAGGGCCTTCAGCCGAATGGTTGGTGGTGATAACAACGATTCAATTGCCTGCGAGCCGATGGGCTGAACTATTTCGATGTCGGGCAATGGTTGGCGAAACAATACGTTTAGATCCAGCGTCGACTCAGGGCTTGTGTTTGTTTTTGAGGCTATTCGAATTGCGTTGAGCCCAGGTTTAAGAAGGAGCGGCGCTTGGAATACCAAATCAGTCATGGCGTTGGAAACAAATCCAGGCAAATTCTCTCCTGCAATCGTTGCTGATGTCAATTTCTCGTTTGCATGGATGGAACCCGAGAGCATTGCCTTCTCGCTCTCCACGACATATTCGCTTGATCCAAGGGTGATAGTAGCTCGACGCGAGTCAGAAAGATCTTGCAATGCCGTCAGTTCTATGTTCGGCGGATTCATATCGCGCGCGACTCGATTGATATCGAATTTCCAGGTGGATACCTCAAGTGTTTTTGTCTCTTCGGTCAATCCTTTGTTCTGCGCTTCGACAACATATTGATTTCGCCCAACGTCTAACTCCAACGGCAGCTCGAGGGTCAATTCTTTGTTATTTTGTTGGCTTGTCTCCCAGGTCTTAACCACCTCTCGCCCTCCTGCTTCCTTTAATCGAACTAGTGCAACATCGATCGGTAACTCCACCTGACCAGGCTTGATTACAGCTTTTACGGTCGCCGTAGATTCCTTGGTCATCGCGATTGGTCGAAGACTTGGTTCTATTGTCGGACCTTTTGGGACATAGACCAATTGAGATTCGACGACAACCTTGCGGCTCGGAACCGTGCGTGTTTCAAGCTCTGCTTGGAGGCGGTGCGTGCCCCTGTTCCATTGGGCAAGGTTAGAGGCGTCGAATAGCCAACTGTCCTTTCCGTCTGGGTGAAACTCCCCTTGGACTTCTTCGTCAACTATAAACCGTATGCTGTTGATCATTTCCGCCGGGAACGAAGGATTGTTGATTCGCACCGTGACCGCTTGCGGTGTTTGGCGGACGATCGGAATCCCTGACTGATTCAACTGCTCTGCCTCCAAAACTTGCAAGTTCATTTGAGGCTCTAAGAATGTTATCGGAACAACTTCGGAGGGACGTCCCACGTTCTTGACTGCGTTCGAAAGAAATCCGGGTTGGAAGAGATTGGGGTATTGGTCTACGGGCGAGAATGCAATTGGGGCTTTGGGTCTAGGCACATTGAAATGCCAACCTAAGCGTTGACGTATTTCAACGTCGCTGGCATCGAATGGCCCAAGCGGACTCCAGCCAATCCATTGTCGAAGGCCGTTACTGTCTTTTTGCGTAATCATCAATTGGAAAAGCGGCTTTCGCTCATCGGCAAGTTGATCAAGAGTAATCTGAACATCCGAAACTTCTGTCCCTCGTTGTCGACGAACGGTGACCTGCGTTCCGGGTTTTTGTTCCCATAGGGGATCCTTCTTTTGAAGGACCATTGGCCAGGTTCGAAACAGATTTGAACGAGTGGGATCCAAATACCCCAGCAATCGATCACCTACTTTCAGAGGAACGTTTGTTTGTGCGAATTCCTGTACCGCATCCACTTCCACACTCTGATCCTTTTCTATGAACGCTACACCCTTAATCGTCGAGCGAGGATGTAGAATTGTTTCGATATCGGACAAGTCCCATACGGCAATGGTTTGGTCGGAGCTAGCAGTCGCCAAAAGCCGTGAGTCACGCGATAACGCCATGGTGGCAATCATTCCTGTATGCGCATCGAATTCCCTTTTCAATAAGCCATCTTTTACGTCAAACACTCCCAGCCAAGGTTGAACGCTTTCATCGGCGATGGCGGCAACAATTAACAGTGGCGTTCCCGTTTCGCCAATGGGCGACGAAAGAATTGCTGACGTAATCTCATGCCTCTTTGGCGCTTGAATTGTTTGCACGACGCGTCCCTGTTGCATTACTGTAATTTGCTTGCCATTTTGCCCGACTGTCCATCCTTGGCTATCGGGTCTACTCTCGCCCCACGCGTGCATTTCGATCGCATCCATTTTACTTTTTTGGAAGTCAAATATGAATTGCGAAGGCGGCTTAGCAAGTTCAAAAGACTTTTCGACAATCCTCAGTCCAACGGCACCATCACGTTCAGCAAATGAAATCTGCGTTGCAAAAGATCCTCGTCCAACTAATTGTTGCGACTGGGCATTTTTTTTCAGCAAGTCCGAGATCGCAAAAACCGAAATCTCGTGGTTGGGACTTCCAGCGACAGCAACATGTCGGCCTTTCAAAGTCGACGAGAGCTCAGGAGCGAGAATGCCGTTCGAATCAACTTTCCATAAATCTTTCCGCACAATCTCGAGCGAGGGCCCGCCACTCACTGGGATAGTCAAAACCCTCAATTGGAAACGGTCAGCTGTCGGCTTTCCATCCGTGCCTGTTTTGAATACGCATAGGGCTACTGCAATGTGATCTTCCTTTCCATCAGGACTACTTGCCAAAAGCGTAAATCCCAATGGTAAAAACCTTTCGTCCCCCGACTTTCGAAACGTAATAGTACGTCGCGTGTCAAGTTCTGGTAGTCCGGCGGAGTTAATGTTCCAAAAAGAGAGCTTGCCTTCCGCCGTCACGTTATCGGCGCTTGCGGTCGCTACCCACTTCGAGTCCGGCCCAGAAACAATTAGATTGTTGTTTTGGCCATCTTTGAAAGGGCGGATCTGTGGCGGCTTAAGTGATTCCCAGTGATACATTTTTTCGTTACCCCACGATGCCAGTATCTGCAATCCTGAATTGGGGGACGACGGAGGTATTACAGCCAAGGAAGGTCGATTCTTTGGCAGTTCGGGCAAGAGTACTCCATCGATTTGTTTGCCAGTTGCAACGTCCCATGTTCGGATGCTGCCTGTCTTTTGCTGTTTTGCATCTACATCGTCTCCAGCCGAAATCAATTGATCGGAACCGTCGGCCGCACGAGCAAACACCAATCGTTTTACGACACCTTTTTGCCCTTCCAAACGCTTGAAGGAATTGTTCGTTCGATCTAGTAGATAGATTGCCCCCATTTCAAGTAGTTGATTCGAACTCAAAGCTGATTTGATACCCGGATCGCGAAACGAAACGGCACCGTAGGAAAGGTTGGCATATCCCCCAATGGCTAGCCATCGACCATCGGATGAAAAAGCGATGGAATCGATTTGACCGCGTGGCCCTGGTCCAATCGGGACGCGTATTGACTCTTCTGGCTTACCGACAAACTTGCCACCTTCCGTCAGCTTCCAAACTCGAACGATCTTGTCCATTCCCGCACTCCACAACTCACGACCATTGGGATGCCAAGCGAGCGAAGTCACGAAGCTCGAATGTCCGCCGGTCTCGATCCGCAGAATGGGTTCTGGTGAATCCTCTGCTGCGCCCACGGCAAATGCATAGAACAATGCGGCGAAAGCAATCATCGTAGTTCGAGTATCCATTAATTCCTCCAGCGTTTCATGCTATACTGCACCGGTTCGTCTGCTGACGATTATATCCTAAGCGATCACGTCCAAGTTCAGCGAATGTTTTGATGCAATAGCGTAATACGAGGTACACGTTTGATTTCGCAAATTCCGCCGCAAGAACAAGCGCGATTCAAGCAGATCGTTGAACAATTTCGAAACCTTTGGCAGACTGAATTTTCCGGTCAACTGCTTGCTGAGCCCTTTCGAAGCTGCTTGCCTGCCGTAAACGATCCTCTGCGTAAGTCCGTACTAATCGAATTTGTCGCCATTGATCTCGTTACCCGACTGGATCGAGGGGAATTGATTTCGTTGCTTGATTACCTCGCGCTCGACTCAGAGCTCGGGCCTCTCGATCAGCTTCCAGTCCGTTTGTTGCAAATCGAGTACTTTCATCGTCAGCGATCTGCCAACCCCATTGAGGCAGACATCTATGCCTCTTGGTTTCCGGTACAAGCCGAGGAATTGAAGCGACGAATTCAGGAGATTAACTCGCAACCTCAAAATGGAACCATGATATGTAGACCCATGGATGGCGATTTTGAGATCATGCCGATTTCCAGTTACTCCAATCGGCGATTGTCAGTTGATCAAGCAGTAAACGCAGTCTCAGCTAGCACCCCTGTCTCGAAAAGAGATCCCCCGGCCCCATTCGCGAAATCGACTGAAGAAAGAATTCAGCTTGAAAACGGTTACGTCTTGATTCGAAAGATTGGACGTGGCAATTTTGGTGAAGTCTGGCTGAGCGAGGCGCCCGGAGGGATCGAGGTTGCTTTGAAAATAGTTCATCTTCCAGCGGTCCAGAAGTCCAAGCATTTGGAGCTGCGTTCGTTGGACATAATGAAACTGATGCGTCATCCGTACTTGATCCAAGTTCAAGCGTTTTGGGTAACATCGGAACAGATATTGATTGCGATGGAGTTGGCTGATCAGAGCCTTCAAGATCGCGCACGCTCCTGCCCCAATCAATGCATTCCGCTTACCGAGTTGCTTAGATACATGGCCGAGGCAGCCGAAGGAATCGACCACCTCCATCGTCAGCACGTCGTGCATCGCGATATCAAACCGGATAATCTGCTTCTAATCAAAGGACATGTCAAAGTAGCCGACTTCGGCTTAGCACGACTATTGGACGAAACTGGACTTACCGTGGTCGCGACTCAAGTGGCTGGATCGCCAATGTACATGGCCCCAGAGGTTTGGAGCAAGAAACCGGTACCTAGTAGCGATCAGTATAGTTTAGCTGTTGCTTATGTCGAACTTCGAATGGGTAGCGCGCCCTTTTCTGCGAGCAGTTTGGTCGAGGCAATGCAGGAACACCTTTACGGACAGCCCAATCTCAGTGGCCTACCAGAACCAGAGCAAGCTGTATTGAGGAAAGCTTTGTCGAAAAACACGCAGGATCGATTTCCAAGTTGTTCGGAAATGGTCTGTGCTCTAACCGAGGCTGCTACACCGAAGGTTGCCAACAATTCTGAGAGTTCCGATTTTTGGAAGTGGATGACTGCTCTTGCTGTTACGACAGGATTGGCGGTAACCGGCTTCCTTTTCTGGATCGCCAACTTGCCGCACATTCGATCCGCACCGACCATCAGGCTTCCAGATGTCATCGATATCGAATACGGTGATTCGATATCAAATGAAGTCTCAATCATCGACAGTTTGGAAGCGATCGTAGATATCACGTCCCCCCATCGAACAGACGGCATCTCCATCGACTTCGACAAGGAGCATAGCAGGCTTGTTGTGACTGCCGGTCTAAATACGCCGATCGGTGAATCGCAAGCAGAATTAACGGCATCTACCCCAAGTGTCAGTATTAATAAGACGGTGCGAATCATAGTTAAACCTTCTAGTCGTCTTATGCTGCCCGGCAGTACTGAGCAATCCAATCCCAATTCCGAGAGGGTTGAAGCGGAGGGAAGAATCTTATTTAAGAGCGTCGAATACGCGATTCCCAATTGCAACCCAATCCAATTCCTACTGATCCATCGCCAAGCGATCCAGGATCCGCCGACGTTCTACATCATGAAAACAGAAGTCACCAATCGTTGGTTTGCGGAATTCGAGAAGGACAACTCAAACAAAATCAGTCCCAAATCACGTTGGCTCGACGGCGCTGTGGCTGGTGATAGGTATCTTGGCGTAGAGGGCGATTACTTGGACTTCCCGGTCGTTGGCGTCAATGTAGAAGAAGCCGATGCATTCTCGAAATGGATCGGTGGGTTGCTGCCTAGCGCAGAACAGTGGGACAAGGCCGCAGGTGCAAACGATTCAGACCAAGAAGGACCATTTAACAAAGGTGGTACAGATATTTGCGTTGACAGAATGCCGCTGGGGCCCCGCCGCGTGGAGGAATCATCGGACGACAGGAGTATTTATGGTGTCCGAGATCTAGCTGGCAACGTAACGGAATGGACGCGAAGCTTCTTGGGAGTGAATTCTCAACCTTCTATTCCGTTGAAAGAGAAAACCGGT
>JANLUJ010000910.1:0-11425 GCA_031363425.1 Pirellula sp. | reverse complement strand
CATGGAATTTAGGTTTTCGACCCTTTGTATCTTGAACGAGGAACACATGAGCTCAAAAGAGCCCGCGATCGCTATTTCTGCGCACTCCAACGGCATTCACGAGGCAGACCTTGTGGAAGCTTCTCAACTTATTGCTTCGCTTCAAATCGAAGATTCGGAGCAAACGAACGATTTTAACTTGCAATCAGCGGAATCCTGTCCTGACGAGGTTCCGGCAAAAAGTGACCAGCCAAAAGCTAGAAAAGCCAAAGGTGCGAAAGCAAAGGTTGTCGCAGCCGAAGTACCAGCACCGTTGGACTCCGCCGAACAAGACATGTTGGGCCAGTGCGATGCATCGCACGAAGTGGAAGTGGACACCCGAGTCAAGTTTTCCGATTTTAACTTGCCTGCCGAGATTTGCAGCGCATTGCTAACATCGGGCTACGAATACCCTACAGCAATTCAAGCGGCAACCATTCCTGCAATGTTGGAGGGCCGTGACGTCCTCGGTCAAGCTCAGACGGGCACCGGCAAGACTGCTGCGTTCGCCTTGCCACTCTTGAGTCGCATCAACATACAGAATCCAGCGACGCAAGTATTGGTGCTCGCGCCCACTCGCGAACTGGCAATCCAAGTTTCCGAATTTTTCCAGCGCTATGCTCAACACATGCGTGGGCTGCGAGTCGCTCCCATCTATGGAGGTCAAGCCTACTCGACGCAAATCCATGCTCTTCAGCGAGGAGTGCACGTGGTAGTAGGCACACCAGGCCGCGTGATGGATCACATGCGAGAAAACCGGCTGCGTGTCGATACATTGCAGTGCTTGGTCTTGGACGAAGCAGACGAGATGTTGCGAATGGGATTTGTCGACGACGTCAAGTGGATCGTTGAACAAACACCGGAACACCGTCAAATCGCCTTGTTTTCCGCCACCATGCCGTCAGCGATTCGAGAGATCGCCGACCAACACTTAAAGAACCCCCACGTTATATCGATTGATTCGCAACAAAAGACGGCCGAAACGATTCGGCAACGATTCGTGATTGTTGAACACAGCCACAAGTTTGAGGCCTTGCTCCGCATTTTAGAGGCGGCCGACCACGAGGGAATGATCATCTTCGTGAAGACCAAGTTGGCAACGGTGGAGTTGGCTGACAACTTGAACACAATGGGGCACGCAGCCGTTGCGTTGAACGGCGATATCGCACAAGCGCAACGAGAACGTACCGTTGAGCAGCTCAAACAAGGTTCGTTCAACATACTAGTTGCAACCGACGTGGCAGCCCGCGGTTTGGATGTCCAGCGCGTTACACATGTGATCAACTATGATTTGCCAGTTGACTCAGAAGCTTATGTGCACCGGATTGGTCGAACAGGTCGAGCTGGACGCAGCGGCGAAGCGATCGTATTTATTGCGCCGCGACAACGTGGTTTCTTGAGAGAGATCGATCGGGCGGCTGGCCAAATGATCGAGCCAATGGCGGTGCCTACGGCAAAAGAGATCAATGAAATGCGAATCAATCGCTTCAAGAGCCAATTGGTAAAAGCCTGCTCCGAAAACTCGGTGCCGAATGGTCAGTTCACGATGTTTGAACAGTTGATAGAGCAATGCATGGTCGAACATTCCATTCCTGCAACCAAGGTGGCAACGGCTTTGGCAATGATCATTCAAGGAGATAAGCCTTTTCTGACGGAAGATTCAAACAAAGGAACTCGCCGTCGGGACGTTTTCGCGGATGACAATGGTCGGGGAGAAGTGCGAGACGGTCGAGGTCGCGATAACCGTGGCCCGCGAGATAGCTTCGATCACGAGCCGTTGAGTAGAGATCGAAATCGATCGGCCAAGCCAATCAATTCGGTCACAGTACAGTCGAATGAAATGGAACGCTTCCGCGTAGAAGTAGGGCGCGCACACGGCGTGCGTCCGGGCAATCTAGTTGGTGCCATAGCGAACGAAGCGGGCTTAGAATCAGCCAACATAGGCCAGATCGCCATCTTCGACGAATACAGTACGGTAGATCTGCCAGCCGGCATGCCTCGCGACGTCTTCAAGGTGCTTGGACGCGCCTGGGTTGTAGGCAGGCAATTGCGTATTTCCAAGCTGAGCGAAAACGCGACAGCCCGCGCAACCGATCGCAAACGCAAATCGAAACAGCTCAACTAAGCAATTAGTGTAGCACGGCACTCCGTGCCGTGATTCTCACCACCGTTTGACATGCCTAAATCTTTCCGAATCACAGTCTGGTGAACGCTCGGCACTCCGTTCCGTTGATTTCAAGTGCATCAACGTGCCGTTGTTCAAGGACGGATCTCGGCACGGAGTGCCGAGCTACACTACCGCTATTTGGTCTTGGCTTTTGCGCCCGCTTTGCCAGGCCAGAAGTTCATCCAGTTGTTGGACGATGCTTTGTCGTTCGACACTTTGCCGGCGGCATCCTCCGTTTGGATTTCATCCGCACCCGCGAGCAAATCGGTTAATTGCTGCACTGCCAAGGTGATCGCCGCTTTAGGAGCTTGCTCACTCAGTGGCTGGCCGTTATTTCTCATTTCGACCATGGTTCGGTAGTCGTTTGGGATCTGAAAAAAGACTTCTCGGCCTATCGTCTCGCGAGCTTTCTTGAGGCTGATCTGCCCGCTCTCAAGTCCCACACGATTGACTACGACTTTGACTTTGTCACGGATATTGTCCATTTGCTGGAGGCTCATCAAAAGGCGAACCATGTTTCGTAAACAGGGCAAATCCAGTTGGACGATCAACACGATTTCGTTGGACAGTTCCATCGCAGTCAAGTCAACCTGCGAATAGGATTTGGAGACATCAATCACGATATGTGAGAAGGAAGCTCGTAGCAGACCGCAGACTTTCCTCCAGCTATCTGGAGTGATCAGATCAAGATCTTGCAATTGCACTGGCCTGGGCAGCAAGTACAAGCCCGAAGAATGCTTGGTCAGGGACTTCCGCAGCAAGTGGAAGTCCAATCGAGCTACATTTTCGGTAACATCCACCAAGCTATAATCTGGAATCGAATCTAGAAACACGTCGGCATCGCCTAAGGCCAAATCCAAGTCGACTAAAGCGACGGAGTTCTCCGGGCGTCTTGCAAGATTGCATCCGATATTGACTGCAATGGAGGTACAACCAACACCGCCCGTCGCGCCCGCCACCGCAATCATCCTGCAACCGCGTGAGCGGCCGTCCGAGCCGCTACCGTATTTGGATTGCATGACTCGCTCGAGAGCGACATGAAGCTCTTCGACTTCGATAGGAAAAGGCAAGAACTCCTTTGCACCAGCTCGAATTGTTTTAAGAATAAGTTGGCCATCGGTGCTTTTAGAAACTGCGATGATCGCACAGTCAGGCGACGACGTCCGCATTTTTTCCATCAATTGTAGGGCCTTGTCCGGACCGCCGTCGAGCGAGATCACAGCTGCATCGGGTTTGGATTGCTCGACTACGTCTGTGAAGAATTCATAGCGTGAGCATTCCGCGTCCAACCAAACAATATCCATCCCGAGCAGTAGCGACTTGAGGTTTTCGCGTGATTGATCGTTTGGATCGACTATCGCTGTTCTAAGTACATTGCTCATATAGGTTCAGTTCAAACTTAGCATTGGATTCGGCATAGGGATGTCTCGACAAATCATGTTCCGATTAGCGACGGACTGGATTCGTTCGAGGGACCGTCCCACCACCTGGAGCCGATGATTGAGATCCTGCATTCGCTGAATACGCGGCTGCCGCTGGTGCTCGTTGCAGTCCACGAGTTGCAAAGCCACCCGAGGGTGCTCCAATCGGAGACTGAGCACTGTTGTAAAGCGTTGCATTGCCGGCGTTGGGTGGACAATTGCCTGCTGGACCGTTTCCCGTTGGGCCACACCCGGGCGGGACTTCGATATAGCCTTTGCCGTATACCTCTTGTTCGAGTGGACTGTTGCTGTTGTAGCCTGGTCCACCTGGAGGAACTTCGTTGGCATCCATTGCCCCAGCAAAGTTTGGGGTCACCATGATCAGCAATTCAACTTCGTTCTGCACTTCTCTGTTCGTTCTAAAAAGGGCTCCCAGATAGGGGATGTCGGATAGAACGGGTAGTCCAATCGATTCGGCCTCCGTTCGAATTTGAAGAAGACCTGCAAGAGCAAGTGTTTGCCCCGCTCTCAGTTCCACCGCCGTGTCGACAAATCGACTTCGGATCCCTGGAATACTTGTACCATTGATGGTAACGCTGCGACCTGGGTCGATTTCGCTAATCGTTGGTCGTACTTCTAACCAAATGCGACTATCTCCACGCACCTTTGCAACGAAATCGAGTCTTGTACCAAACTCTCGAAACTCGATGCCAACCTGGCCCAGACCGGCTGGAACGATGATTGGGAATTCACCACCCGAGTTAAAACTCGCAGGACGACCATCGATGGCGACAACAGTTGGGTCAGCCATCACCTTGGCAAGGTTTTTTTGCCGAAGCATTCGCAAGAGTCCAAAGAAGGCATTTCCGTTGTCAACGATACCAAACTTGAGCGTCTCATTCCCGGTATTGATCAGCGACGAAGTGGTCGCACCTGTGCCTATGAGTCCACTTGCTGATTGAGTTACGAAGTCGTTACCGAAGCCCATGGACCAGTCGATACCTAGCTGCTGTAGCTTGGTACGCGACACCTCCATCACTTGAGTCTGCAACATGATGGTATGGACACCGATTACTTCAATACGGTTGATTACCGTTGGGTAATATTGTTCTGCGATGGTGACAGCCTGTTCAACATGTTCATCCGCAGTCACTTGACCGGAGATGATGACTGCCTGTTGAATCGGCCGCACATGAAGTGTCGCAGATGGGAACTCCTGAGCCAAAATGGCTTGAAGCTCGCGGGCGTCGCCGGTCACGACAACTTGAACGTTGTAGACTTGTTCGTCAGCGCCCAACAAGTCGATTTGTGCAACGCCTGTAGCCAAAGCCGAGACTAAAACTTCGTTTCGTCCCGACGCTTGTACTTGGATAGCAGCGTCATTCTGAACGGTAGCCTTCAGAATGGGTTGTGGAAACGTCAGGTACTGCGAGGTGGTAACCACCATCTGCAGCGACTGCTGCGTTTTGGCAATCGCGAGCCTACCCGTTGGAATGATA
The DNA here is from genome assembly GCA_031363425.1 of Pirellula sp. Lineage (GTDB taxonomy): Bacteria > Planctomycetota > Planctomycetia > Pirellulales > Pirellulaceae > JBKCUI01. The sequence continues at coordinate 6,320 of JANLUJ010000910.1, read as the reverse complement.
TTCTCGCCGTCCCCACAGATTGCTCTGGCTGGCAGAATGGCCATGCCAAACAACGATGCGATCGCAAATGAGGATGCGATTCGAACGACGCGATTTTTTCTCTGTCCCATTTCTGATTCACTTCCCTGTGAACTATCTTTGGACTTACTGCACCCAAGGTGCAGTAGTTTGGCAGCAACGTGACAAGCTTTCACCATCCTTGGCTTAGCTGACAATCGCTAGTTCGGCTATCCGTACGACGACCGACTACACACAACTCTTTTAATCGACACAAATGTATTGGGAATTCACTTTTCGCCCGGGTAGATTGCTTTAAATCCCCCAGACTGCCAATTTCCGCTTGCGGGATCCCAAGTCAAGTTAGGTTGGACCGAGTTGGCAGGATTTACGGGTTCCGAAGTTTGCAAAGTCTGCGAGTCGGCAGTTGTTGAGGTTGAATTTGACGATTGGTTTCGGCTTGGTGCCTTGGAGTTTGGCGGAAAAAAAGGCGCGGTTTGGCTCTGGCTTTGAATGCCTCCGGGGGGTGGATTGTCCGAGGGTTCCGGATGATCTAGATCTACTTTTTGCGGCAAAGCCTGCCCTTCGTTGAAACGATACATCGTGGACTTGGTTGTTGTAACGATCACCATTTCATGCTTTTCGGTTTTTTCGTGCGGCACAGTGGCTGCAAGTAATGGCGACTCGGCCACCGTCTTTTCCTTTTCAACGGGCGTCGACTCGGATTCTTTCAGCCAATCGATAAATTTTTGGCCGTCGTCAGGTTGGGCTGCTTCGCCTGACTGCTTGGTCGGCGGGCGCAGCGCAAGTCGCAGCTTGTTGGCAAGATTCGAAGCCGTGTCGAGCACGATGTATTGCGAGTCTTTTACTAGAAGTTGAATGGTGCTGGACTTTTTCTGCTTGGTGGCTTCCGGATCCACAACCGCCACGCCATCTATCATGACGACTTCAAGGTTTTCCATGACCTTAACGCTCTTGGCTGCTTTGACGCGCGGCCCCTTGTCGAAATAGCCATAAACATCGACGTGGTCTCCCGGGCCGATGTAACCGCCTCCGCCGGTCTCATCCTTAACGGCGATATCAAAGGTTCGATATCCTTCAGGAACGGTAAAATCGCGGCCCTTTCCGGAAAGTTTGGCTTCGATGATCGCTTCACCGGGGTAAAATCGTTGCTTGGTGAATTTATTTTCGACCAATTTCGGGTCGGCGAGAGCACCCATCGGTACGCGATCGACGGGCCATTGCTCGATGCGAAAACTATCGGCCGTTATTTTCGTGGCGGCAGAGATCTCTTTGGCCACGACCAAAATGGGGACCGTTTGGGTCACTCCGCGGTTCTTCTGGTCGAGGACAACCTGGCTGACCGCGACAGATGCGACAACACCGCAACCAAGTGCAATGACGAGTAACAGAATGGACTTTGAACGCATGATTGGACGCCTCGAAAGGTATTGACTCAGCAAACCCAACGGATGCTGAATTACATTTGGCGTCCATGCCGCAATTGAAACATAGTTCATCAAATGCACTGATGAACCATTACGACTCAAGTTTTGTTGTCGTCCCCAGCCGTTTTGGAAGTCCACATAATTGCAGATTGCCATTGGATTCCGCCTTTTCAAAACAATCGAAAGAATCCTTGCAGCCGGCCTTTGAGCATTGGCATTTTGGTGGCAACAAAATACCATTTCTCTTGGCAATCACTTTCCAACACCAATCTAAATCCAACGGCGACATGCTTATGGCCCCAATTGAATCGAACTTCCAATCCGTTTCCTCGCTCGCTGCCGCTGCCAATAAGAGTAATTGGCTTGGCTTAGCATTTGCCATGGCTTTTTCGGTCTTGATTTCTGCACATGCCGACGATACGCCCAAACGACCCAAGGCGGAGGTTACTCCATTGGCTGAAAAGTCTGGGGATGCAACTGCTGCCATCGGCTCGTTTAAGAAACCCATTGGCTTTACGTGCGAGCTTTTTGCTGCAGAGCCCATGGTTGGAAACCCAGTCGCGTTTACAATCGATAATCGTGGTCGAATTGTTGTGTGCGAAAGCTATCGACAAAACAAAGGGGTCACGGACAATCGAGGGCACGATGAAAAGTGGCTTTCCGCAGACTTAGCGGCTGAAACAGTGGCGGACCGAATTCGGTACCATCGTGAACAACTTGGAGACAAGGCCGCTGAATACGAGACATACGATGACTTGCTTCGCATTCTGATCGACACCGACGGAGACTTTCAAGCGGATAAAGCGACTGTCTTTGCGTCCGGTTTCAACGGTCTCGAGGAAGGAACGGGCTCAGGTGTGCTGGTGCGTGGAAACCGCGTCTATTACACCAATATCCCAAAACTTTGGGCGCTAGTAGACAAGGATGACGATGGAGTCGCTGACGAACGCATTGTGCTCTCGGATGGCTACGGTGTCCGCGTGGCATTCCGCGGACACGACATGCATGGCCTCATTCTCGGGCCCGATGGACGTCTATACTTTTCCATAGGGGACCGAGGTTACCACGTTGAGACTCCGAACGGTCTTATCGCCAATCCCGAGAGTGGCGCGGTTTTTCGCTGTGAGCTGGACGGTTCAAAACTGGAGGTGGTGGCCAGTGGTCTTCGCAATCCACAGGAACTTGCATTCGATGACTTTGGAAATCTATTTACCGGCGATAACAATTCGGACTCTGGAGACAAAGCTCGCTGGGTCTACATCGTCCGCGGAGGAGATACCGGCTGGAGAATGATGTACCAGTACATTTCCGACCGAGGCCCATTCAATCGAGAAAAAATATGGTACCCATTTAACGACGATTCACCTGTCTATACCGTTCCGCCCATCGCAAACTTAGCTGACGGCCCGTCCGGACTTGCCTGCTATCCTGGGACAGGTTTTGCCTCGATGGATGGAACCCCGGATGCATTTGCAAACGCCTTTTTTCTATGCGATTTTCGCGGTCAAGCCTCCAACAGCGGCGTTAGAATGATCAAAGTGAAGCCCAAGGGTGCATTCTTTGAAGTAAAGAGCAACGATGAATTCGTTTGGAATATTCTCGGGACAGACGTTGAGTTTGGACCGGACGGAGGGATGTACGTAAGCGATTGGGTCAATGGCTGGAACGGTGAAAACAAAGGGCGAATTTACCGTTTTGCAGACGAAAAAGCTCAAGCTAGCGAACTCGTCAAGAACACCCGAATGCTCCTCCGCGATGGCATGAAGTCGCGAGACGAAGTCGAATTAGGTACCCTGCTCAGCCATGCGGACCGAAGAGTCCGGCTTGAGGCTCAATGGGAACTCGCCAGTCGAGGCAGCCGAAACGTTCTCATTGCGGCTACTCAACAAAGCAATGGATCCATACTAAGGCAATTGCATGGCGTATGGGGCTTAGGACAGCTGCTTCGCACAAAGCCAAACGACGAACTCGTGTCCGATGCTTTAGTGAAGTCACTCTCAAATTCCGACCCGATGGTGGTGTCACGCGCAATCGAAGCGCTGGCGGACGGAGGATACAAAGCCTCTCTGCCACTATTCACCGAACTCCTCAAACACGAATCCGAAATTGTTAAGGCGGCGAGTTGCATGGCCATCGGTCTACTCGGTTCCGATGAATCAATCGAAGCAATCGTAAAAGTGCTTGCCCAAAACGACAACCGCGATCCTATTCTCCGTCATGCGGGCATCATGGGTTTGGCAGGAGTTAAAGACTATACGAAACTCGGTTTGCTCAAGAATCACGCGAGCGAAGCTGTTCGGCTCGCGACTGTAGTTGCACTCCGCAAGCAAGCAAACCCGATCGTTTTCGCATTCCTTAGCGATAGCTCGGCAAAAGTTCAGAAGGAGGCGGTTCGAGCCATTCACGACGTGCCGCAATTGCATAGCCAACTTCCTGCGCTAGCGGAGCTTGTTGTTGCATCGGATGCCGAAGATGCCGTCGTTAGCCGAGTTCTCAATGCGAGTTTCCGATTGGGACGCGAGCAAGATGCGGCCAGGCTCGCGAATTTTGCGGCAAGATCTGGTTGCAAAGATGCATTGCGAATCGAAGCCCTTGAGATGCTTGCCAATTGGGCCAAGCCGGGGAATCGGGACCGGGTTATGAATCGACACCTTCCATTAGCTGACCGAAACCCCGAAGTTGCAGCCAAGGTTTTGCAACAACGAATCGAAGAGCTGTCTGCAACACCGCAAGCAGTTCGAGATAAGTTTTTGGAGGTAGGAGCCAAAGCAGGCTTAACAGAGGTTGGCACGATCCTCTTGAGCACTGCTCAAGATCCGAAGGCAAATGGGATTTCTCGAAGTGCAGCCATCAAGGCATTGACCAGCCTATCACCCGAGAAGATTCAGCCGTTTATCAAAGAGCTGATGCAAGACACGAACGTGGACGTGCGGCTGGCGAGCATGGCATTCCAGGTTACAAATGACCCTGAAGAGGCGGTAGTAAGCTTGAAGCAAGCTATCGGCGCCAAGGTGATTGGTGAACGGCAATTTGCTTGGGATCAGTTGGGAAACATGTCAACAGCCACTGCAAAAGGATTGATTGCCAACGGAGTCAACGCCTATCTAGCCGGTACGCTTGATCGCGATTGCTGGGTCAATGTTGTTGAAGCCGCAAAGGGAAAACTCGAATCCGAATTGGAATTGAAACTTGCGGACAAACTTGCGGACCTTGATAAAATAAAAGAATCCGACCCCAAGAAGCATTTCGAAGATTGCATTGACGGTGGAAACGTCAATCAAGGACGTTCGCTGTTTTTTACCCGTAGTAGCCTTTCTTGCGTCCGCTGCCACAAAGTCGGGAGTACTGGTGGAGAAGTGGGACCAGTCCTTAGCGCGCTTGGTTCTCAAAAGAATCGGGAGTACCTTTTGGAATCCATCGTATCTCCAAGCTCTGTCATTGCGCAAGGCTTCGAAACCGTGGTGATCTTGGACGATGAGGGACGGACCGTATCGGGGATCCTAAAATCCGAAGATGACTTGAACTTGACCCTCATGGACGCTCAGGGCGCGGTAATCACCGTCAAGAAAGACTCGATCGAAGAACGCAAGAAGGGTCTTTCGTCGATGCCAGTAGACTTGCTCAAGTACTTGAACAAACGCGAATTGCGAGACTTGGTAGCTTACTTGTCGTCGCTTGACGGCAGTCCAGCTGCGATCGTTGGTCCAAACGATGAACAGGGAGGACACAAATAGTAGTTGCGTGGCTCGGGCATCTCGCCCGAGCGTCTACACAGATACCATGGTCTCCGCGCTCGCGCTGGGGATTGTTGAATACCGCAGGCTTGACCTGCGGATTGTTATGTCTCCAGGCTAACGCAACGCGCGCGCCGCACGCGACTCTAGCCACAAAGCCTGAACGAACCGCATCACAAGGCGGCAGGCTTCCAGTTAGCCATGCACAAACGGTTTGCTTTGCGAGAAGAAAGTCTTTGGGTTTTCATAGACAACCCGTTGAATCAACTCCCTCGAATGTCCCCGTTTCTTGAGTTCCATGATCAAGTCAGGGATCGCCGTTGGTTTGCTGGGACCCCAGTCACCGGCTGAGTTTGCCAAAAGTCGTTCGGGCCCATAGCGTTCGATCATGTCAGCTGCTCGCTGCGGCGTGCACTTGCTCACCGGGTAAAGCGTCATGCCTGCCCAAAATCCGTTCTCGAGTACATGTTCGATCGTATGTTCCTCCACATGGTCCACCAGCACTCGCGATCGATCGATTCTAGAGTCACCCATCAACATGTCGAGAATCATCCGCGTCCCTTGATACTTGTCTTCGAGATGCGGCGTATGTATCAAGATTTGCTGATTGAACTTCATGGCCAAATCGACATGCTCCAGGAAGATCGTCGCCTCGTTTCGCGTGTTCTTGTTGAGCCCGATCTCACCAATCCCCAACACGTTCTTGCATTCAAGGAATTCGGGAATCATCGCTATGACCTCTCGCGACAATGAAACGTTTTCGGCCTCTTTCGCATTGATGCACAACCAGGTGTAATGCGAAATACCATACTGGGCTGCACGTTTTGGCTCGAAGTCGGTGAGCTGCCGAAAGTAGTCGCGGAACCCGTCCACGCTGCCGCGGTCAAAACCGGCCCAGAAGGCCGGCTCGCTCATGGCCACGCAGCCCATTTTGGCCAGCGTCTCATAGTCGTCCGTGACGCGCGAAACCATGTGAATGTGCGGATCGATGTAGTCCATAGCTCTATCTCTGCCTATCCAGGTTAAATGCCTGCCGCCAGTCGGCGTGGTAGGGCAGAGAATAGATCAACTGGAGCCGCTCGGCGCGATCGGTTCCCGCGACGGATAAGGCCGCCAGGGCCTGGCGGATCTTGGTTAACCG
>JANLUJ010000895.1:0-2083 GCA_031363425.1 Pirellula sp. | reverse complement strand
GGTGGATGGCTAGTACGACTTCCGAATCTCTACATCAACGGTGAACAAATCCCGAAAGAGAATGTTACTGAAACCGGAGGCATACTTCAGGTCCTGATTCGATCAGACAAGTCCCGTGGTTCAGGCGCGGCAATTCTCTCGTGGGACTGCATCCCTTTTCTTCCTGCTGACTCCGGATTGCCAGACAAGCGTCAGCTTGGGGTGGCGTTAATTCGAGTTCGTATCGAGAAAGTAGAATCTTCCATTATGCAACTAGAAGAAGTGCGCGCCGCATGAAAGCCAATTACGTCTTAGCGATTGACATGACCGCTCTTTGGAATCGGAAAACGACAGGTATTCAACGCGTCATCCGCGAATTAACGCCCTATCTTGCTTCGGCTGCAGCCGAACGAGGTTGGGATGTTGTTTTGGTCCGGAAGGCCGACCTGGGATTGGAGGAACTTACTCGATGGTCCGGAGGCTACGATGCCCAGCGACTGTCAGTGGATTTAGAACACATCGCCAACGGAAGAGAAATTGTAAAGAAGCGATTAAAAGGAAGAGTCGTTCAGTTCATCCGCATGACGACTAAAACAATTCGCAATTGGAGGGTTGGACCAATTGAAGTGCGTGGCGCAACACGAATCCTGCGAGATTTGATTCCGACCTCTTTTAGAAGAAAGGTTCGCAGATGGAAGGGAAGAGAAAAAAAAATGTGCACTTCCGCAGACGCTTATGTAAACCTTTCTGGAGGAATCCTTCCGGCGATGCCGCCTCCCTGTACCCCCGCAGAGCGGACCATTATTGTGATCCATGATTTGATACCGTTGCATCACTCCGGTCTCTACCCAGCGGAAGTCGTGAATGCATTCGTGAAAAACGTTTCCGAGTTAGCGTTCAGTCCCTACTCAACCAAAGGGAAATTTGTCACAGCATCACGGCATGTCGCGTCAGACATTGATGATTTGTTCTTCTCGTTGGCCAGGAAGCGAGTCGCCATCGATGTGGCTGAATGGGGATACGATCGTGCAACCTTCTTTCCGCAGGAGGATGTCGATTTTCGTCGCAGTATCGGCCTGCCGGAAGATGCATTGGTTGTAGCGGCTGTTAGTACGCAGGATCCGCGGAAGAGATTTGCTGATATCGAAATGGCGGTGAAAGCAATGAATGCTTACGCAGTCTTTATTGGCCAAGGTCGACCCCGTCGAGAAGGGAATGTGATCTATCTTGGCTATGTACCAGACGACGTCGTAAGGCGGGCATATTCATCAAGCGATGTCGTTGTCAATTGGTCTGCAGCCGAAGGATTTGGTCTGCCGACCATCGAAGCGCTTGCTTGTGGAGCGAGAGTAGTTGTCCCACCGGACAACCCGACTTTGATCGAAGTGGGTGGCAAAGATGTGATTGTGGCAGAGCAAGCCGATATCGCTTCCCTTTGCGAAGCCATATGCCGCGCCTCCAGAATGCCGAGACCACAACCCGATCTATCCCGATTTAACTGGTCGAACTCTGCCTCATTGCTGGAGTCGATTCTTTGGCCAAAATCAAACTAAAGTCAGAAGGTCGCGTAGATGTTGGCTGCAGCGTCGATTTCGTCTAATTTCTACTGCCACTCGGCTGCTTTGGCGTCATAGCCTTTGTCTGTAGCGGCGGAGTGCGTGACTGGAGCGTCAAACATTGTGTGACAATCAAAAAAACACAGAAATTCTTTTTTGAATTGCGGGTTACCGACGCATAAATCGCCTTCTGTCTTGGAGGGAGTAACATGATCCGATTTAGACGAATACCAGTTCGACAGGAAAAGATTGACCCGTCGAAGATGTACGAATTACCTTTGCCATCCGAGCCTACGTCTTGTAGGGCAGGCAGCACCGAGAAAGTTGAAGTCATGAGGTTGCGTTGGCAACAGCGTGTCGCACTACACCATCCGCACGATGAACAGAATTTGATCGCTGATAGCACCGAATTTGATCGCTGATAGCTCGGAGGAAGAGTCAAGTAGTCAGTGATCAGTAGTCCTGCAAAGTCGAGTGTGCACTGCACTGGGCTAGGCTAGTGCCACGGATTGCAAGTTTTGTTGCACTGTGCAATCTAGTTACCAGGC
>JANLUJ010000886.1:0-8204 GCA_031363425.1 Pirellula sp. | reverse complement strand
CGAATTCTCGTCGTAGATGACAATGTAGACACTGTTCTCAGTTTTTCAATGCTTCTCCAAGAGTCTGGAAATGATGTGCAAACGGCGCATGACGGACCAACAGCAATCAAGATTGCGATGGAATACCTTCCAAATGTCATCTTGTTGGATATCGGACTGCCGGGGCTGAATGGATACGAAGTTGCAAAACAGATTCGCAAGCAACCGACGCTTAAGCAAGTTGTATTGGTTGCATTGACTGGTTACGGCCAGGAATCGGACAGACAGGCGTCGATGGATGCGGGCTTCAATCATCATTTGATCAAGCCTGCACGCTTGGCGCAAGTCCGACAGATTCTCGCGAGCGTGGCGGAGCAACATAGGGCAGATAGCTAGCGTGCAAAGAATTCAGTGTTCGCGAGATGCAGGCCTGCACTAAAATAAAATTGAAAACGATTATGAGCCTTCAAAGACTTCGGGAAGAAACCACGCGGAATCATAAATTATGTCCACCATCGAAAAATCGCTTCGCGTGCTCATTGTCGATGACAATCGCGATGGAGCAGACGCACTTGGATTGCTCGTGGAAGCTTTGGGAAATCAAGTGCATGTGACGTATGGTGGAATCCAAGCACTCGATGTTGCAACCGCATTTCAGCCCGACCTGATGCTAATTGATTTAGTCATGCCCGACATTGATGGTTGTGATCTAGCGGCTCAGTTGCGTCGCATGCCTGCTTTCAGACAAACCATGATCGTAGCTATTACGGGGCTAAAGGATGAACGGCACAAGGTACTAGCCATCAAAGCCGGATGCGATTTGGTTTTGACAAAGCCAGCAGCGCTAGATGAAATTAAGGCCGTGCTCGCAAGTGTGGAGCCTGCAATTGCTTCGGCAAGCCGATCTCGAAAAGCATCCAAAGGCCGATTCAATCCCTCGTTGGAGAACCGCCTGCCAATCGATGAAGCCCGTAGGATTCGACGCGATCGAGAATCCAAATCTCTAACGCAAACGGAAAGTGAAGCGGCGATCTGCGATGGAGTCATTCGGTTTCAAGAGGAGTATTTGGGTTGGCGGTCGGACCAAGTGCAAATTCATTTCATTAAAGATCTGCTGTTGGTTCGCATTCGAAGCGTTCTAACTTTGGCGGAGCGTCAACTTGGAAAGACGGCTTCTCCTGAGAAGGGACGAGACCTGATCAAACAAACACGTAAACAACTTCTGGAGTTAGCACGCCCGATGTTGGAATCCCTGGTGTACGAGGCAGTAGGCGTCAAGGTTCGAAGCATGCACCACGACATCAGTACGGTGACAGGCGAAGAAGTAATCGTATTCTCATTCGTGGAAGTCCCACGATTTGAATAGAGAACTCCAACTAAACCTGTGGCGGGTGAAACGCTACTTCCTCAGGCATGAAACCGGAGGAGAGCCCAGCACTCATGGGCTGATTGTAGCTGCCAATTATCGCCCCGCTGGCGTAAAGCCAAATGGCACTCACTTTGTGAGCGGCAAGGCGCTAGCCGCCGGTGTAACGAGGCAATTTCACTGAATTTAAGTCACCCGCGGCTAGCGCCCGTCGGCTCACATGCCCGAATGTGAGTGCCATTGGGCGTAAAGCCAGCGGTAGCGAAAACACAGGAAAAAATGCTTCACAGCGTTGTCTGAAGGGGTCAAAGATTCTTCGATCCCTTCAGGATCGTAACGCACTGCACAAATCTTCTTCCGGTGGTGTCGCTCCGCTCGACCACCGGCTACTGTCTGGTATCCTTTCAGGATAAAAAGTTGCGCAACCCTAAATGCGTCACAACCCCAAACTTTTAACACATCAGGCTCAACTGGTAGGTTTAAGCCTGCCTCAAAGGCGGCCCCACGTTCAAGTTCACCGAAGCTATCTCGCTGTCGGTCGACTCAACGGGTTCGCATTTCATAACCTAGCTGAAGATCGAATCGATTGGCGAGCCGCTTGCAATGGGTAGCGGGCGTCCTTGCGTATCGCGAATTTCTCTATCCGGTTCGATGCCTAGAGCCCAAAACAGAGTTGCTGAAACATCTTCGGGGCCGACCGGTGAGGCTGCTGGGTACGCGCCACGCTCATCGCTCTTACCGAAAATAGCTCCGCCACGAGTGCCTCCTCCCGCCATCATAACGGTGTAGCAATGGGGCCAGTGACCACGCCCCTTGCCATCTCGATCCCCGACCTGAGGACCACGTCCATACTCGCACATCCAAAGCACGAGTGTATCGTCCAATAGTCCCCGCGCCTCAAGGTCCTCAATCAGGGTTGGTACAGTACAGTCCGTCATCGGCAGAAGCCGCTCTCGAAGATCCTTGAAATTCTCTTGGTGTGTATCCCAACCTTCGCTACCCTTGCCACCGATGCTGCGAGAGAAATAAACATTTACAAACCTCGCGCCAGCCTCTACGAGCCTTCGTGCAAGTAAACAGGATTGACCGTAGGTCGTGCGACCATATCGATCTCGTAATGAGTCGTCCTCCTTTGCCAAATCAAAAGCCTTCTTTAAGTTGGGCGATGATAGAATCGATAACGATTGCCGTTGGAATTCATCTAGCCCTTTGGCTTCGCTGGATTTTTCCGCCAATTGCAATTGTTCGTCGATGACGCGCAAAAGTTCGCGGCGTTGGCCTAGCCTTTCCAGTGAAATAGAACTAGGCAATTCAAGTTCTGGCAAACCGAAGTCTTTTGAGTTTGGATCCGAATCAAAAAAGAAAGGGTCGTAGCGTTTTCCCAAGAAGCTAGCGTGTTGTCCCGGTGCAATCGCTCCATCCCGCAGCACGTGTGGATAAGCAATAAATGGTGGAACGCCTTCGGGCGTCGACAAAAACTTGGCTGCAGAGGATCCATAGGCTGGATAGAGCTCCATCGTATCGCGTAGCCGAATGTCGTCTGTCGGTGGCCGTTTTCCAGTCAACGAATAGTAGCAGGCTGAATTGTGATTCTTCATGTCGTGGTGGACAGATCGAATTTGAGCCCACTTGTGGAGCTGCTTTCCCCATCGTGGCAGGTGTTCACAAACCGGAACGCCGGGTATCGATGAATCGATAGGAGTAAACTCGCCACGTATTCCCGTGGGAGCTGAAGGTTTCATGTCAAAGGTATCAATATGGCTTGGTCCGCCATACTGATGCAGAAAAATAACATTCTTCGCCCGTGCTCGCAGCGGGTTCGGTTTCGCTTCGTTGGCTTGAAGTACTTTGTCTAAGGTAATGCCACTTAGGCCAACTCCACCAAGACTCAGCATGGCTCGTCGGCTAATGGATGCTTTTCGGAATGGTTGCATGCTTCTCTCCTAATGACATCTTAGGGTTGTGTTTACCAGGATTTAGTTAAAAGTTTGCTCGGACGCCCAATCATGGCGGCGTTAAGCGAGAAGTGTCAACTTGTAAGTTCTTTTTTCGTGTGTTTTGTATATTTCGTGGTTCCTCGAATTACGGCCGAGGATGGTGAATTGGATTGCACGCTTGAATCTTGCACTTCGGCCTCCCCTCGCTCTTTCAACGTATCATCACAAATTCCTTGCTATTAATAACAGCCCACAACACATCCTCCAACACGCGACGAGGACTCTCCTGCGATACAAGCATTTCCCTAAAGGTCAACCACTCTGCTTCGACAGGTGTTCGCGCCAAAGCCCGCATGAAGATCTCCTCAATAGCAGCTTCCGGAACGCTGCCGTCAGAGAGAAGCTGGCCGATAATATTTCGATCCGAGGAAATCTTGCCTTGCACTTCACCCCCATTTGCAAGCGACAACGATTGCACCAAGGAAACTTGATTGGACCTTTCGCATTCGCAAATCAATAATCGGTTGGGCTTCCCAAAAGTCCGTAAGAAGCCAGGGCCTTTGGGGATGCCGGGCATCGCCATGGCTTGATGTGCGACAATTTCAGGTGTATTTGCTGACGGGTAGTCTGAGGGGACATCGGTGATAAAACTAATCGCATCAATCAATGATTCCGCGCTCATACGACGAATACGATAGTCTGAAAAGAAAGGAGTTCCGTTGATCGTCGACTCGTCTGCAGTCTCGTCGCGATGCAACGAACCTCGACGAGCGAATGTTTGGCTCGTGAGAATCATTCGACTCAAGTGTCGTAGTGAATAGCCGCTTCGACGAAATTCCTTTGATAAGAAGTCGAGGAGCTCTGGATTGCTAGGTGGATTGGATTCACGAAAATCGTCAGGTGGATCGACTATCCCCATCCCAAAGTATTGAAACCAAATGCGATTGGCCATGTTGCGGTCGAACATTTCGTTGTCCTGCGTCAACCAAACGGCAACCTCGTTCAATGGGCCTTCAGAGACTCTGGTAGAATTCGGCGGAATTGAGACAGGCAATGTCTTGCGAAGTGGACTAGACACCACTTTCGTCGATCGTCCCGGATGATAGATTTCCGCTTTACGTTCTTCGAGCGAGATGATTTCGTCCCCTGTAATTTCATGGACGTCCAACTTGTCTTTTGGATTGTTGTCGATCTGCTTCCGACTGATGGTTGAAAAATAGGCCGACAATCCGTAGTAATCGTCTTGCCTCCATGAATCAAAGGGATGGTTGTGGCATTTAGCGCATTGAATGCGAACGCCAAGAAAAACTTGCCCAATCGATTCCGCCGCAGTCATTGGGTCGCGATGGGTACGATGGAACGATGCAGGGGGATTGTCGTAGGTGCTTCCGGTCGAACGGACCAACTCAGCCGACCACTCGTTCCACGGTCGATCTTGAGAAATTTGCTCAATAAGCCATTGATGGAACAAAGCCGTGCCACGACTGCTCATGACTTTGTCTTCGTTGCGTAACAAGTCGCTCCACCGAAGTGCCCAGACTAGATCAAATCCATGGTCCGCCAGAAGTTCATCTATCAATAATTCCCTTTTATTGACTCTCGAGTTGGCCAAAAAATCGCGAGCCTCTTGACTTGTCGGCAGACGCCCTACAGCGACCAAGTAGGCACGACGCAAAAAAGTCGAGTCGTCAACCAAGGGAGCGGATTGAATCCGCATCTGCTTTAATCGATTGTTCACCAGGACGTCAATAGGGTTGTTTGATTGCAAAGTGTTTTCATCGGCAGCCTCGGTTTTGCCAAGAAACGTAAATCGGCCTGCGGTTCGACCATTCAAGTACGAGGCGCCTATCGATAGATCGATCGATTTTCCCACCGCAATCGTGCCGTCATCGGAGAGCGTTGCCCCATCGGGGACGCTTGGCTCCAATCGCGACCACCGCGTTACATCGAGTGTAGTACCATCGGCGAAGTGGGCGACGACCAACATTCTCGCCGTTCGCTGACTGTCGTCGATGCGTGCCGCCTCTGGCAACACTTGCAATCGAGTTAGCGCAGGAGACTCGACGTAAGTTGCCCCGCTCTCGATCCATCCTTTGAGGCGATGATACGATTCCGAGTCCGTACCAAATCGACGTCCACCCTGGTGAGCGACCTTGCCTGTTGCTTTCAAAAGTAGGAGGCTATCTTCGGCAACCATCGGGTCGATTCGTCGTCCGCCATATTCATGAACAATTCTATCGAAATCGAAGGCTACGTCGTCACCGCGTAGACTCAGTCGCAATCCTGCTTTGCCATGAAGACTGCCATGACAAGTACCAAGGTTACAGCCGGATTTTCCAAGGATGGAAGAAACATCGCGCGTGAACGTTACTGGTGTTTCCGAAATGGACGTCACAAGCATAGTTCGACGCAGTTCGCCGAATGTCACATTGACGGTAGTCTTTCCAGGGTTGCGAAAAAGGATCTGCCTATCGGCTGTAACCTCGGCGACATTCGGGTCCTGGACCTCGATAACCAAACTCAAATGGTCGCGAACGTCCTGCAATGACCCATCCGCGTTGCTTTGATAAATTAACAGATGCCCAGGGTTGTTCGGCGAAACATGGATCGATTCCGGATACAGCTTCAACGCCTCGGTCTCAGGACCGGCTGCACAAACAACACGTTCGCAACCGAAAGCACTCTGCATTAAAAGAAAAAGAACCGAAATTACGTGCTTTGCAAGAATCATTGAACTCGCGTCGGTGCAGGCTTTTTTTGGTGGGAGAAGCTGTAATTCATTTAAATCAGCTCCGTTGAAAGATCTTCAATTTAGCACAGCCTCGTGGTATTGTAATCCATACCACCAAATAACAAATAGACCAGAATCGTTAGGACAATCCATTGCAGAAAATCTTAACATCGAGCTTGCTAACGCTTTCTTTAATCGCTGCAGTCAGGTGCGACTCCTTGGGCGCCGATTCACTTACCGATTCGGCAATGTTTCGCGAGAAGGTAGTGCCCCTGCTTTTTGAAAGATGTTTCTGCTGCCATGGAGGCGCGACGGTTGAAGGTGGATATTCGGTCGCTGACACAAATCTCCTATTTAGGCCCGGCGACTCAAATTCATTGCCTTTCTCGTTCGAAATCCCCGAAGCGAGCGAGCTACTGGTGCGGCTAACCTCGGAGGATTCGTCGGTTCGAATGCCGCTAGATGCGGAGCCATTTAACGCATCCGAGATAGACAGCGTGCGACAATGGCTACTGTCCGGTGCGAAGGTTGACGCCAACCAAAGTCCTACGCCGCTTGTCGAAATTTATGGCGGTTCCAAAGCTAGCCCGCGAGCACCGCAGCACTATTCGAATTCAGTGCCCATATCGGCCTTGCTCTTAAGCCCTGATGGAAAACTCCTGTTGCTGGGCGGCTACTCCGAAGTATTGATTTGGAACATTGAGAAACAGAACTTGGATACACGCGTGAGCGTCCGCGGGCGGATGATTTCCGACTTGAAGTGGGCGCCGGGTGGAAAGCTCGTTGTTGCGTCAGGAGCGCCAGGCAAATTCGGCGTTATAGAAGCCATTGATTTTGAAAAACGAAAAGTAATCGCCGCCTTCGGTTTCAGTCGGGATGTTTGTTCCAGCCTCGCGGCGAGTCCTTATCGCGACGAAATCGCAGCAGGTTTCTCCGACGGGAGTGTGAACTTCATTTCGCTTGTAACGTATAAGCCACGCGTTGTTTCTGTTGCTCACGCCGCGGGGGTCACGAGTGTCGAATGGTCCAGCATTGACAATCGTGTCTATTCAGCGTCGCTAGATCGTTCGGCCAAAAGTTTTGGATCGAAAGATGGCGAGTTGTTGTTTGCCTACGCTGACCACGAACGTGCTGTGGGAGGCGTTGTCGATACGCAATATGGCCCAGTAACACTCGACGAAACGGGCACGTTGCGAGTTTGGTCCGAAGGTGAAGAAGCTAGGTCGCTTGCGAAGCAAGATGGAATGCAACAAAAGGTCCAACGGATCGCTTCAGCCAATGGGGTTATCTACGTTCCTGACAGGGATCGCATTCGGCGTCTTACCATCGTTCAAGACGAAGTCGAGGACGATAAAGCCAAAGATAAAGACAAAGCAGACGAAAAGAAACCGAAAATGAAAAAACGAACGCGATGGAAGGAACTGGAGGCCATGCAATCCCTTTCCAATCGTAGTATTCTGGCACTTTCCGCTGATTCGAATGGGCTTGTGGCTGCAGGGCTAGATGATGGACGTGTCGTGATTTGGCGCCCCGAGACTTCCAATCAACCCGCAAGCACTTGGTTGGCCCTGCCGTAATGCGAGCGACCGACCTAGGAAAGCCGAGTTTGCACTAAATATTTTTTCTCCCCTTCTCCTCCCGAGGAGGAGAAGGGGAGATAGGTCAACAATTTCCCCCGACGCCGTCTCCTCCTCGGGAGGAGAAGGGGATATAGGTCTGCTCGAATCGGCGCTTCGCTAATGCGAAATAATGGCTCCTCGAAAACTACCGTGGTTCATATCCGAAGTAGTTTTTGTTTTTGATGATGCGAGCGACCGACTCAGGGACCATGTTCTCCCAACTCGAATCGCCCACTTTAATCTTCTTCAGGATCTCGCGCGAGAAAATTCTGAGACAGTCGGAACTGTAGTTGTCCAAAGCATTGATACCGCCTCGATCCAAAAGATAACCATATAATTTCGCGAGGTCTGGAGCAATGCGCAAGTTATCGCATGTCATGAGTTCGCCCGTGGCTTGATTTAACAGTGGATAGCAGTAGATTTTCAATTCGTTCTTGAACAGCCTCCCGAAAGACTCTAAAACACCTCCCTCTAGTTCCGTATAGTACTTTTCGTCAAACAGGTCCTGCAAGCTGCTGGCACCCATCGTTATGGCAATGCTCTCTTTGGTGTAACGGGATAGATAACGCGCC
>JANLUJ010000875.1:0-3577 GCA_031363425.1 Pirellula sp. | reverse complement strand
GCACTTTCTCTTGAAGTCAATTTGGTAAAATCGGCCTCGCGAGGAATGGTTTTAGCGCAAAGACGTACAGAGAGGGCTGGGATCAGTGGCAAGTAAAATCCAAGGGACCGTCGTACAAGTCAACGCCGATGGCGATTTGATCACCGACATTGCCGAAGAGCAATTGGAGGGAGTGGGACGGTCAAACGACACCAAAATCATTGTCGACGAAGAACACGAAACGTTTGGCCTGTACGATTCTGACCACAATCAACCATCGATGACACTCATTGCGATTTTGGAACCAAAGCAAACGCTAAGACTTCATCTGGTTTCGGATTCCGCCGCGATGATGCTGGGCGTGAGGAAAGGCGCCAGTGTCGAAGTTCGCTGGTAGGTAGTCTTTCCCCAATTAATCCTGAAAATTTGCACTGGTAACTTACCCATGGAAAAAACAATATGAATACGACGACCTCGGTTCTGCATTTCAAATCGTCAAAATTGCGACTGGTCTCTTTCGTAATTGGGATATTACTGATCGCCTTCGTTGTGTACCCATTTTGCCTTGCTCAAGAAAAGTCAACCAAAATGCTTCGCCATATCGTCATGTTCAAATTCAAGGAGACAAGTGGAAAGGAAGATATTCAGAAAGTGGTTGACGCTTTTCGTTCCTTGAAAATGTCCATCCCTCAAGTAGCTGCATTCGAGTATGGTACCGATAACAGCCCAGAAGGACTCGCCAATGGATTTACCCATTGCTTCTTAGTAACCTTTAAATCCGGCGCGGACCGGGAAATATACTTGCCACATCCTAAGCACAAAGAATTTGTGGAAGTGCTTAAACCTCATCTTGATAAGGTGCAGGTACTCGACTATTGGGCATCGGAATGATGTTGCAGTGACCGAAGCTGATGAGATCGCTTCTAGCCTGGAAACTTCACGTCCGATGGGCAAGGAGTCTTTCCCACTTTCGACTGCTTGCAAAAAACGTGGGGCCGTTCGCCTTGTTTAGCTTGGAAGCAGAACAATCCAGCAGGACAAGCCTGCGGTATTTCTGAATCTCACCTGCTTGACCGGTGGATTGTTCGGGCTTTTTGGCTACCCACGGAGTTAGCCCAAGAGCGTCAGAAGAACTGACCCCATCGGCTTGTCCGATAGTTCTTTAGGTTTCTCACCATGGTCAACCGCCTATTTTTCGATCATCGCTAAATAGGAAATGAAGTCGTTTCGAGCACGAAATGCTCCCCATTTTTCAGATGTACTATATTCGTTGCGTGTTCGAGCGCTCGGACGCCAGCCTGCTGCGTACGCCCTTTTTAAGTTGTCAACAACTTTGGCTGCCGCATCCTCATGCTGCTGGTCATTGCAATAAACGCAATGCTCTGGTGGAAGCCGAAGTAAATTGCTGGCCGCATCCGCAACTCCAAGGGCATACCAAGGGTTGTCTCGACCATTTTGGGCACTGAGCGGTTCCCAGATTTTCAAACATTCGAGTAGGTCATCACGAGCCGCGTCATAACGTCCGTATTCCATCAGCGTTCGCGATCGCTCTTCATAAACCCACGCCAGGTTATGTCGATGGTTGGGTCTGTCCGGTTGATCAACTACGAGCCGAAGAAAGGTTTCTTCCGCTTCTGAAAAACGCGCGATCGCATCTTCATATTCCCTTGCGTCGTGCAACCACTGTCCAGCGCGAAGGATCGCCAATCCCAATTGACGCCGAACCGAGTGGTTGCCGATGGATTGATTAAGTATTTGCCTCAAAGCATCGATTCCAATGGCCAACTCCTCGTTGGCCGAGCGGGCGGAGTCGATTTCACGCATCGACATGGCTCGGCTGACGTGAAGTTTTGCCGCGGCCATTCGAAAATGCAACTCGGCTTCGGGGCGCGCAATCAAGGGCGAAATCGACTCTAGCCCGCGATCGTATGTCAGCTTGGATTCCAAATACTCGCCGCGATCCGCTAGAACTCTGCCAATGAGGTGTAGACAATCTGATTTCGAATACCGAGCCCATGGGTCGTTGGGTACCTGAGCTAGAATCGTCTCCAAAGTGCTTAGGCCCGATTGAAACGAAGCCATGCCAGCACCTACATCGCCGCTGTTTTGTCGAGTCACGCCTAAACTAACATGCGCTGATGCTAAAACTCGTTGATCGCCTAACCAATCGGGATACTCCTTCAGCAGCGGTTCGAGCCACGTGACAGTCGACTCAAAAGCTTCCGCGGCTTTCTGCCATTCGTCTTTTTGTTCAAGGGAGTGGCCGAGAGTCCAATAACTCTTTGCTATGCCCGCGATAACGGCAGGATCAGCCGGTCGCCTTTTTAGAACGTTTCTTTGCTTAGTTATGGCATCCTGGAGGATTTTCTCCGCTTCGTTCACTTCACCAATTCTGTTCTTTAGACCACCGAGTGCAGTCAATGCAGTCGACACTTCGATCTGAGCACTGTCATCACTCGGTGCGGAATCAGCCAACACTTGAAATTGCTTGACTATCGTTTCGTAAAATTCTCTTTGGCGAGGAGAGATTTCCCTCTGGCTATTCAAGTGGTCTTCGGCGCCGCCCGAGATGACCGAGTCAAGTGCTTTGAAGAGTTGCCTGCGTGCAACCGCAGCCCGATCCACTGCAACTTGCAAATTGCTATTCGCAAGCACCAACCTGCTGCTGAGAATTGCTAAACACGAAACAGCGATCAAAAGGGCAACCAATAATGTCGCGACCAGCGGATAGCGTCGGCTCCAACGGACCGTTTGTTCCAACCAGTTTGCTTGTCGAGCCACGATCGGCTCGTCGCACAAAAAACGCTGAAGGTCGTCGCGGAAATCGCCTGCCGATTGGTAACGCATGTTTGGATCTTTGGCCATAGACTTCCGGCAGATCGTCTCCAGGTCAAGCGGTATGCCGTTCCGATGGCGGCGAGGTAGAACCGGATCTTCTTCCATGACTTTGCGAACCAGCGCACGTCGATCCTCGGCGTCAAATGCAGGGACTCCGGTAATAAGCTCGTACAAAGTTACGCCTAGCGAATACACATCGGAGCGACCATCTACCGATCGACCAGCAACCTGCTCTGGGCTCATGTATCGCAACGTACCAAGCAAGTCATTGGTGGCTGTTAAATCACTACCAGGAAGTTTCGCCAATCCAAAGTCAGCGACCCACAATTTACCCTTCATGTCCAATAGGAGATTACTCGGTTTGATATCGCGGTGGACGATTCCAGACTCGTGAGCATGCTGAAGTGCATCAGCTGCGTCACGAATCATCTGCGCCACTTCCCTTGGCAAAGTGATCCTGCGCAATAAAGACATATCTCTATTCGGATCATACGACTTTTCCGCTTTGTTCAGCTGCACTTCGGAATCATCAAACTCTCTTTTCGAAAATGCGTCCGTCTCGTTCTGTCGTTCACTCTCGGTGCTCAGAAGCCGGTTGTGCTCATGCGTGCGTTTCATTTGATCCAGTAGAACTGATAGCGATGCCCCGGCGATCAGTTGCATTGCGTAGTAATGGATTCCTTCGCACTGGCCAACCGCGTAAACAGGTACGACGTGCGCATGCTGAAGCATCCCGATCGCTTGCACTTCATTGTGAAAA
>JANLUJ010000826.1:0-2353 GCA_031363425.1 Pirellula sp. | reverse complement strand
GCTTCCAGCCTGTCATAACGTATCGACAGGCTGGAAGCCTATCCCACAACTTGAATACGAGAGGTAGACCATGACATACAACTACAACGCCCACAACCTTCATAACTCCCGACGTGAGTTCTTGTGCCGAACCGGTTGTGGATTCGGGATGCTCGGTCTAGCGTCGCTGCTCGACGAAGCCGGCTTGTTGTCCTCGAGGTTACAAGCCAACTCCAGCGATGGGGTGGTAGATCGTTCGCTTGCACCATTGGCACCTCTACCGTCGCATTTTCCTTCGAAAGCCAAAAGCGATATATGGCTATTCATGAATGGCGGCCAAAGCCAAGTCGACACCTGGGACTACAAACCAGAGCTCGAAAAGAGGGACGGGAAAACGCTCGAAGGTTTCGACAATAAGACTGGGTTCTTTGTCGACGCGGTAGGTGGGCTGATGAAGTCCCCCTTTAAGTTTCAGCAGCATGGCCAAAGTGGTACTTGGGTTAGCGAGATCTTTCCGTCCTTGTCGAAGCATGTCGACGATATGGCCTTTATCCATAGTTGTTTTACAGAGACAAACAATCATGCACCAGCACTTTTTCAAATGAACACCGGTATGAGCCGTATGGGGTTTCCTGGAGTAGGTTCTTGGGTAACATACGGCCTAGGGAGCGAAAGCCAAAACTTGCCGGGTTACGTTGTGATGTGCGATACTAAAGGGCGAGGGCTACCAAAAGGGCATGCAGCCAATTGGGGTGCGGGTTTTCTGCCCGGTGTATATCAAGGGACGTTTCTGTCCGCGCAAGGAGATCCCATCGCGAATCTGTCGCGTCTACCGCACATGTCGACTGCAGAGCAACGTAGGCAGCTGGAACTCATCGCACGACTGAACAAACAACATCAAGACCAAAGCCCAGGCGAAGCGGAATTGGCAGCTCGTATCGATAGCTTTGAGCTCGCTTTTCGAATGCAAACCGCTGCACCCGAGGCGTTCGATATCGAAAGCGAATCGGAGCACGTGAAAAAACTATACGGGCTCGACAACGGCAAGTGTGCACATTTCGGAAGGCAGGCTCTAATGGCTCGACGATTGGTGGAGCGGGGCACTCGGTTCGTTCAAATATTTTCAGGTGGCATGGACAATCAGCTTTCTTGGGACGGGCACGTCGATATCGATGGTAACCACCGCCAATTCGCCGAAGAAACCGACATACCAATTGCGGGACTGCTGGCGGATCTCAAGCAGCGAGGCTTGCTTGAAAGTACACTCGTGATCTGCGCAGGGGAGTTTGGCCGGTTGCCGCTTGCGCAGAAGGGTGCGAAGCCAGGACGCGATCACAATCCAAATGCGTTTACGGCTTGGTTTGCAGGCGGCGGCGTAAAAGGTGGAACGCACTATGGCGAGACGGATGAAATCGGGCACAAAGCCAGCGTGAATCGCGTGAGCATCAACGATTTGCACGCCACCATCTTGGCGCTACTTGGCATGGACCACACCAAACTCACGTACTACTTCAATGGTCGCAATTTCCGATTAACGGACGTTGCAGGCGAAGTGGTTAAGGGAATTATTATTTGAATCCCGCGTGCCTTGTGCCGCGGTTCGTTGAGGCTTCTTGGTTAAAGAAACGCGGGACTCGCATCTACGGTAGCACGCTCATACGCAGGTTCGTCGAATGCATCGTGGACCGTAGGATGCGATGTGTCGCCTTTTGAAAATCCTCTGGCTTCGCAAGATAGATGTTCTCAATGAACTTCTGCGGATTGCGATCCACCAGAGGAAACCAAGTGCTCTGCACTTGAATCATGACTCGATGCCCTTTCTTGAATCGATGGAGCACATCCAACAATTCCAAATGCACTTTCGTTGGAACATCGGCTTGAAAAGGGGTTGGATGCTCAAACGAGTCGCGAAAACGACCTCGAATGACCTCGCTGCGTACCATCATCTGATAGTTCGGCAAGGCAGTTGCGACGGCACCATCAGGTTGTACATCGATCAGCTTAACTATGAAGTCCGCATCCGTTCCAGTGGTCGTGACCCAAAGATCGACGTCGAGTGGCCCTGCCAAAATCAAGTCCGCGTCAAGCGGTTCGGTTTGATAGACCAAAACATCCGGCCGTCGCGCGGCAAATCGTTGATCGTCCACCATGTACTCGACCGTCATGCGGGGAGTGATCGATTCGGTGTACGGCACAGGCTTGGCTGGGTCGCTCATAAATTCGTCGTACGCATCGCTAGATACTAAGGTTGGCGGTTCGTAGGATAGTGTTCCGCCAGCTCCGGCATAGAGTGTCTTGATGACGGCTACGCGGGGGGGCCAATGATCGAAAGTTCGCCAAGTGTTTGAGCCAGTTTCAAAAACAGTTGCCTCGG
>JANLUJ010000777.1:0-1834 GCA_031363425.1 Pirellula sp. | reverse complement strand
GTCGTCGATGAACATGTTCAACGCACGAATCCGCTGCTTAAGTCCACGTTCGACGTATAGCCACTCCTCCTCTTGAATGACACGCGGAATCAGATCGAACGGCCAAACTTTCTCGGTTCCAGCCGAATGGCCATATACATTGAACGTGATTCCCATGTTGAGAAGCTCATGGTCAGCCGAACGCTGCCGTCGTTGTAGCTCACCTGGCGGCAAGGCGGTCAATTTATCGACCAAAAACTCAACCCCAGGCCTAGCAACCCCTGCTTCGCTAAACATTTCGTCAAAAAAGCCTCGGGTATCGTATTTCGAGATATTAAGAGGATCGTTGTTTAGGAAGTTCGCGTTGACTTGTTCCATTGCGGTCCGATCCAATTGGCTTTGTTGATTCATCAATAGTTTTGTCTGTTTCCTAAAATTCTACAAACTTGACCAGTTCTCAGCAGCGCGACTTGCTCGAAAAGTCGCATTCCAAGGACTTTCCTTGCCCAAATCACTAGCAATTGTCGCCCGACGAACGGCCGCAAGTCATGAATTGATTGGTTTTTTGTTTAAGCATTGAAAGGCCAAGCCGTAACCGCAAATTGGAAGCCATATCGGGATATAATGATTAAACATTCGTTTAGACCCGAGCCGAAAGCGACAGCCTTGCCCAAGGAACACTTGTCGTTGTCGGCCACAAACCTTCGCTAGGCAACTAACCTCGGTATCCAACATGCTAATGGACGCAAGCACTGCATGGACGCGGATATGTTCGTTGTTTGCCGTAGGAATTCTCTGTCTCGGCAGCGTTTCTTTTTCGCATTCGCAAGATCTCTACGCCCAAACTCACCAGCTTGTTCGTTTTGAGCTGTCGATTCCTGCAATGGGTTCTCACCTCGACTTGGTTGTCTATGCGGAAACAGAGCTTCTGGCCAAAGCTATTTTCGATGTAGGCTTGGCCGAAATCGAAAGGCTTTCGTTAATCCTCAGCAACTACGACTCCATCAGCGAAATCTCAAAACTATGCTCAGCTCCAGTAGCGAGCTGGACGCCGCTGAGCGACGATCTTGCTATCGTCTTGGCACATAGTCAGCGATGGCACCAATTAAGCGATGGCAAGTTCGATATTACCGTCGGACCATTGACACAACTTTGGCGAACGAGTCGAAAACGCAAACAGTTGCCGCGTCAGTCGGAGATCGCCGATGCGAAACTACGTTGTGGCTGGGGGTCGGTCCGGTTCGATCCAGCCGATAGTCGCATCGATGACTTGACCAAGACCACGCGGGTCTCCCTGCTCATGCCACAAGCAATGTTGGATCTGTCAGGCTTGGCCGTCGGATACATTGTGGATGCCGCGTTTGAAAAAATGGTTGCCCGAGGCGCTCGGTGCATTTTGCTGAATGCAGGAGGTGATATTCGGGTTGGAGATGCGCCTCCCGGTTCGGATGGATGGAAAATCACCATCGCGGGGCTTGGCAAAGACTCGCCGCCATTGGCAATGCTTCGACTTCAAAACTGTGCCGTTACAACCTCGGGTGATTTAAATCAATTCGTCGAAATAGACGGTCGCCGATACAGTCACTTTATCGATCCCGAAACTGGTGACCCAATTGAGCGACGACAAAGTGTCACAACCATTGCCGCGACAACTCTTGATGCCGACGCTGGCGCGACGGCTTTAGCGGTCTTGGGAATGAAACGAACCTCAGAGCTTTTTGATTCATTGCCACTCCAAGAGGCAATTTTAGTTGAAGCGGACCTGGCTGACGCCGACACCATTCGCATTCGATGGCTCAAAAACTAGAAAGGAATACACGTAATGCTCGTTCCCAGGCATTAACTGATTCCTGTT
>JANLUJ010000763.1:0-4428 GCA_031363425.1 Pirellula sp. | reverse complement strand
ACCACGCCATTGCGACTTGAAAAGGACGAAAAGACTCGCCAGTGTTGCGATGACTGCCCATCTTTCGCCCAGCGGTTCGTAAGCCCCTAGCATGCTCATCGCAGGAGTGATGATGCCGTCCGCGGCCAGTAGCCCTGCGGCTGACGCGACCAGGAATCCGAGCAGTCCAATGCCGAAGATCTTGCCTGTATAACCATGAAGCAGGCCCCATAGCGCAAAGTCCCCACCCTCGCCACGATTGTCAGCTCGCATGATGAGCAAGTCATACTTCGCAGTCAAAAACACGAGCGCCCAAAAGATCAAGCTAAGACTTCCCAAAGCTTCATTGGGAGCTATTAAGCCAGGGCCACCATTCGCAATGAGCAGATTGAACTCGTCCGCCGCCAAATGATGATGCTTCAATCGAATCGTCTCACGCGTCAGCTCCATCACCGTATAAAGAACGGATGTACCTATGTCTCCGTAAACCGTACCCGATGCTTCACGGATCTTGGTGAACATACTGGAGGCATGAATATCGTGCTCAAAACAAGCGTTGTCGGCTATCGGAAAAGATTCATTTTCACTGTTTTGAGAAAGAGGCTTTGAGTAGAAGTTATTCCCGTGTGATCCAGGACTATCGTCCGATTCGCTCACGATGCATTTTTTCCAAAGGAAATGGGCGTGCAGATGATTCCGCTACGCGATCATCATTTACTGCTTGGGAATTAACGCAATAGCCACACCCACAAGAGGGGTGGATTTGCCGTTTATTTGATCGCGAAAGTACAAAAAATTGGCGTGCGCCGCCGCTGGTTGGGATTTCCTCGGTCTTTGAATCCTTTTTTCATTCCGCTGCGGCTCGAGTGCAAACTCGCTATCTACCAAAAAACTCGATTGACGGACCTAACTTGTCACGCCTCCATGGATGATTGAGCTAGTCAAACGAAAGAATAAAGAATTCCCAACGCAATGACTGCCCCTCGCTCAAAAGGAACTGGACATGATTTCGACCGCTCCACAACTCGCTCCAATCAATCCTTTCGTCACAAGCAAAACTGCAGCCCTAATTGGTCGGGTCATGCAACAGAGCGATGACTTGGTAATCGTTCTAGAGTACTCAGGAAAAGATGGATCGATAACAAGACGAGTCGTCAGCCCAATTCGATTCGTTGGGACCGATCGATTTCTCGGACTCTGCCTATCGCGAGAAGAGCCGCGTCAATTCTACCTAAGCCAATGTCGAAACGTGCGAGTCGACCTTGCAGCCAACTATACGATGCCGGTAGAGCTTCAGTCCGTGATAGAATAGCGGATGCGATTCGCGTAGGTCCGGCTGTCCTTAGCCGGACTCCTTCATTCGTGTTCGTGCTTAATGAAATGGTACTCGTGATCGAATCGATGTGCTCAGTCGAGGATCTGTTCAGTCGATTTGGAGATTCCTATGAATATTGCTGAACAAGCGCAGGAAGCGCTGTCGCATGGATTTGCAACCATTGCGCAACAGTTTAAGTTGCCCCTGAACTTCCCGACGGAGGTTGTCGAAGCGGCCATCAATGCAACCAAAGTTCCGCTAACGGGAATACCCATATGGTTAGAAAATCGCATCGACGCGACGCACATCCCATTCGTAACTCTTGACCCTGCTTCATCGACGGACTTGGACCAAGCGTTTGCAATCGAGCCAGATGGCGATGAACTTGTTCTCAGTTATGCGCTTGCAGATGTTAGCGCGTTTGTGCCCTCTGGAGGCGAAATTGAAATCGAAGCTTGGCAAAGAGGCGTAACCATTTATGGACTCGCAGAAAAGATCCCTTTGTACCCCAAAGTGATATCACAGGGCGCAGCGAGTTTGTTGCCAGATGGACCGCGTCCAGCCGTTCTAGCCGTCGTATCAATTTCCAAAACAGGTAAGGTCAAGCTGCGAAGCATCGATCGCGTCGTATGCGCAAGTCGAGCGAAGCTTGCCTACGACGGAGTCGATATGAACGCGATTCCGCACGTCGAGGACTTTGCCAAACGTATGTGGACAGACGAAATAACACGCGGAGCAGTACGAGTTGAGTTCCCAAAGCAGGAGGTCATCGTCGACGAGTCTGCTCCAGGCGGAGTGCGGCTGATCCTGCGCGGTCGTGTTGAATCGGAATCCATTAACTCCACACTATCATTGGCCGTCAATATGGCGATAGGCTCGCTTTTTCAAGACTCGCGCATGGGACTTTTTCGTGTTATGGATGATCCCGATCCGCGTGCTGTAGAATTGTTACGCAGGACTGCCCATGCGCTAGGTATCGCATGGTCCATGAATGAGTCCCTGCGAGATCTTCAGCGTCGGATGGATCCAGAGAATTTTACGCATCAGCAGTTTTTGCTTTTTGCCAGACGAGCGGGCGGGCGGGCAAGTTATGCAGTGTTCAATAGTGAAAAACCGCCATGGCACTCCGCCATCGCCGCGAGCTACGCACATGCAACTGCTCCTATGCGTCGACTGGCGGACCGATACGTGCTGGATCTGGCCTACTCGCTCGCCAATGGTCATTCGGTGCCAAGATCACAGTCTGAACAGCTCGCTGAACTACCAGTGGTTATGGAGAATTGCGAGAATCGAGCATCGAGCGTCGATCGCGCCGTGATCGATCTTTTGGAGGCCGTATCGATTCAACACCGTGTTGGCGAAATACTAGAGGCTGAAGTTGTCGATGCCGAAAATGGAATCGTGCAAACGCACGATTCCGCGATTCGAGCCAGGGCGACGAAACTGCCAAAGGTCGAAAACGGAGCCACGGTTCGAGTACGCATTGATGTTGCTGACCCATCCACCCGCACCGTGCGGCTGACAGCAATATGAACGGTTGCATGCTTTCCTCTCTAATTGCGGACTTGTTCGAATGAATAAACTAGATTCAGCAAAAAGTTATGTGAGTTACCGAGGTCTACCGCCATTGGCAGGGCTGACCAACATGTCTCGCGCCGTCGAGTGCAAGTGGAGTGTCGATCAAAGTACGGAACGACTAAAGCGATTTCATTATGTGCTCAAACGTTTGTACGAGACTCTGACCGCAAGGATCACTTCAGAGCCAATATACGAATTAAAGACGGCATATAGTCACCACGCATATTTATGCGCCGAATATACGACCGCCGTTCGACGTCGAGTGAGCGAAATGCGAGTGCCACCGTTGGGTCTCGACGTCGTTCCACACGAATCGCTTAAGCTTCTGATGGATGAGATCATTTCGTCGCCAACGACTGAAGAATTGCTAATGGGGGTTTACGAGGTCACTCTTCCGTCTGTGCTTCAAGCGGCTAGTCGGCTTCAACGCGACGCACATCCCTTGGCAGATGCTCCCACCGTTCGGTTGGCAAAACTCTTGCAGTTCGAGTTTCAGGAGGTCGTTGACTTTGGTTCCCAATCCATCCTTTGTTTGATCAGCCCCGAACAGAGACTTGCAATGCAAACGTGGCGAGATTTGCTCAATCTATGCCTTGCCAATGCAGGCGGGGTAGATGGCGTACTTGAAATCGAAAGCGTCACCACACCTGTGCCGCATCATTCCGTGAAACCCTATCAATATCAGGGCGAACCCAAACGGGACGAACGATTTCAAGACGGTTACAACGCAGGGGTCAACCCCGAAGCATTTCTTTATGACGATCGCTTCTCAGCTCGTGATAAGACGCTGATGATGTATTACAAACGGATTCGGGAAATCGACGTTCCTGAGATGATGGCCAGCATTCTTTACGATCTTCGCGACGAGGAACCATGGGAATTCCATATGGAGATGAGTCGCCAGCTTTGGGACGAAGCTCGACATGCGATGATGGGCGAGGTCGGATTCGTTTCGATTGGAATCGATTGGACCAAGATCCCGATCAATTTCACGTGGTCTAGAAACCTCAATCTTCAACTCGATGCCCGCGAGCGTCACGGCGTATTGTTCTTTATCGAACAAGGCCTGATGCCGCGGACGGGCAAGCGTTATGAATGGGAGGTCGGATGCCAAAGCGGCGATGGTCTTTCCGGGATGTTCCAAGACTTCGATTGGGCTGACGAAGTACTGCATGCACAAATCGGGCGACGCTGGTATGTACCGCGCTTCAAGTCGCTACAACAAGCACTGGCTTACGGCGATCGATGCTGGACCAAAGTAGTAAGCCAATGGCACGCCTACAAAGAACAAGGGCTTACAACCCATAGGAATTGGTGGCCCGATCTTTACCGAGACGCGTGTAAACAATGGAATGTAACGCCGGATCCATTGGCATTGCAGTACAAAATTTCCTATGAGGATACGCGCGCTGATTTGCAGAAGCTGCAGAGTTAATATCCGCTTCAGTCGTGGTGGGTATTGCTAGAATCCGAACCGATGGCCACAAACCATCATTCCTCGGCGTTGGTTGAGATCGCATCACCCCAGAGTCTAGACAGATATCATGGTCTCGACT
>JANLUJ010000745.1:0-2894 GCA_031363425.1 Pirellula sp. | reverse complement strand
AGCTTGCGCGTCGTGCTAGGATTGGACGTCTATTTCTTTGTGCTGGCGAGTCCCAAATAGCGTTGATCGATGACTACGAATTCGAACCCGCCCCCTTTTTTCTTTTGGCGGCATTCGAAAACGGTCTTCGCAATATCCGGGATTCGCAATTCTTTACTTCGCTTTTCGATGTAGTAAGCCGCCTCGGCTTGCGCGAGCGCATTTTCGGTTTGTTTTGGGATGAACTTAAGCACTTGTCGTCCCGTGGTTGGCACCCCGGCACTTTGCAGAATTTGTTTTTCGTATTGCTCTAAGACATTCAAGGTTGTGCTAATAAAATAAAGCTTGCCCTTGAAGTCCTTGGATGTTCCCGACCGTTTGGTGGGAGCACTTGCGACAGTTGTCACATAGTCCACGGTTGGAATGCCACCTCCGATCGCGCCTACGTCAATCTTGAAGAACTCCAGTTGCAGAGCATAGTTTCGTCGATCACGAGCCGTGAATTTTAATTCCCATCGCTCACTGATGGGCACGAATCGTTCACCTTCACCCTCGGCTCCGGCTTGGCGACTATCCCCTTTGCCCGAGCCGACATTGTTTGCGGACATACTGGATTCGATGCTGTCCAACGAGGCAGAAATGTTGCTGATGGCTTCGGTCACCATTTGTAAAGTCTGTTCCACTGCCGGTTCGTTAAGTTGTTCCACCTCTTCTGCGGCCGGTGGATCGAAGTCCCGTTCGAGACCCTCGGCATTGGCTCCACGGCCTGACGGCTCTGGTTGAAGAATGATAATTTTGGCAGTGCTCGTCATGGATCGCATGAAAAACAAAAGGCCGAGTAATACAACGGCCAAGCCAATGAGAACAACCAAGCTCAGAAGGAAACTGGAGGTTTGGTCCACTTTGTTTGTTCGCATCGACGTCTCGTCGATGGCGAGTAACCTGGGAGTGGTTTTTGCATTGGGTGTGGTTGAAGACATTGTCCGGCTTGCTAAAGTGTCTGTGTTTTATGTCCGCGCATTACGATGTTTAGTCCACAAACACGTAATCGGGCCGTAAGCTTAAATACCATTTTTTCCATTGCATACCCGCCTTGGATTTGGCTTGGTCAGAGAGTTTGACCCCTTTATCCTTTGGCAAGTGGTGAGTATCCAACTGCCTCGAGATCAATCGCAACGATTGTTCCGCAATGCGTGAAACTTCTGAGTCTGGATCCGTTGAAACTGCGTGGATCAGGGCTGGGACAATGTCTAAATCGTCTCCGCGACCCAGCATCTTTGCGGCGATCCTCCTGGTCTCAGGATCCTTTGCTAGTAGAAGCCGAACAAAGCGATTTAGCTGTTCTTTCCTTTGATTTGGGTCGCTGGATAACAGCATCTTGTCTGCCACCAACTTCTGTTCCGCTCCGGTTTTCTTTTCGTCCTCGAGCATTTTGAGAGCATCATCGATAGAAGTCGTTGAGGTTTTTGACATGATTTTTCCACCGATTGCTCGAACGGAGTTCAAATCATCCGGAAGTCCTAGGCCTCCAACATAATAGGCCTCGTTGAGTGCCCCAATGGCCTTTTGAGTACTACGAATGAGAAAGAGGATGGCAAACGAAGTGCTTATTTCGGCGTTAAGCGAAGAATCGGCATCCGTTATCCCCCAACCACCCGAAGGCGCTTGAGCATCCTGCAAAGATTCCACAATTTGGTTGTACCATTCTGGACTCTTCTGAATTTTCCCTTTGGTTATTTCAAGAAACGATTCATAACGTTCACGGCTATAGACGTAGTAATAGTGCCATTGGGCTCGTCTATAAGGATTCGCATTATGCCAATTCTCCCCCTTCTTTACCGAATTGTCGGTTCGCGATCGATCAAAGTTCAATTTGATCCTTTGAGCTTCGGGCATGATGCGTTTAAAAGCGATTGGGATGATGCCCTCTTCTTCCTGGTTTTCGGCAACTTTGCTTCGGTACATACCTAGCATGTCGCCAGCAATTAATAGAGCGGAAAAGCCGGCGGCAGAAAGGGAGTTGGTAGCATTTCCAGTATCCGAACCGGCCCCCATTGATTGATAAGGCCAACCGCCGTCATTGATTTGAGCTGCATTCAAAAAGTGAATGGCATCGACGATGGCTTTGTCGGGTACTTCGATTCCGAGTTGGCTCATAGTCCACAAACTCAACATAACGTATTGGGTTTGCGAGATGTCCCCTGATCCAAGGTACTGACCGTCCACCAGGTATCCGAATCCCCCGTGAGGCTTCTGCGAATTAAGCATGAAGTCTCGAATTTGCCGGATGGCGTAACCATGTGCTTCGACATCGACGGATGCCAAGAGCATGGCAGCCACTGCTGGTAGGTACATCGACCTTGTTTCCTGGACGACTTTGCCGGTAGCTGCGGTTGCCGCGATTTTCTGGGATGCGGCGATGGCGTAAGCAACCTTAGGGTGGTCAGGATTTCCATCTGCTTTGAAGATGGCGTAGGCGGCGAGAACATTGACCCCTTCGCCGTGCCCATCACCAACGGCGGGCCCCTTCGAGGAAAGGAAAGCGATGCCTTTCCTGACCATATCCTGAACAGCCGGATGTTCGGGTGTATACTTTTCCGCCCATGCAGGCAGGGGAGAATCGAAGCAATAAACCAACGAGCAAAACAAAAAAAGGGGCATTCCAAGTACATGTTTTGGACATGGAGAGAAAGGAGCCATAGCAGCGATTTTCCCGGATTTTTATAAAATAGGCATACGGAGAAGTAGACCGACGGGCGGGCCCGATGCAAGCATTGCCTTTAGGTTAGCCGCTAGCTGACGGCGTGACAAATGCATTGACCTCGAATTGACAAAAAGGGATGCCGGAAATACATTGCAGGAGTTGATCGCTTGGTTAGGTAGCTCAGTTGGTAGAGCAACGGACTGAAAATCCG
>JANLUJ010000744.1:0-14721 GCA_031363425.1 Pirellula sp. | reverse complement strand
GTCTCAACATTGGCCGACTGATTGGACAACGAGTAATGGAGTAGTTGGGTTAACTGTTGCTGCGCACTCTGGTCAGTTTTCAATCCTCATTCGCGTTTAGGAAGCGAGAAAGCTCTAGGCTACGAATTCGAAACCAAACGTGCGAGCGACTGCTCGATTGGTAACGGTCCCTTTGTGAATATTGAGAGAGTCTCGTAGGGGCTTGGAGTTGGCAATGCTTTTGTCAATGCCGTCCTCAGCAACTTGAATGATCCATGGTAAAGTGACATTACACAATGCAAACGTGCTAGTTCGACCCACGGCACCTGGCATATTCGTGACGCAATAGTGGACGACATCATCGACGACATAGGTTGGATCGCGGTGTGTTGTTGGGCGGCTTGTTTCTACACATCCTCCTTGATCGATGGCAACGTCGATGATGACGCTGCCTGGCTTCATCAACTTGAGGTCTTCCGTACGGACCAGGTAGGGCGCTTTGGCTCCTGGGATCAGGATTGAGCCAATGACCAAGTCGGCGCGTCGAAGTTGTTCTCGAATGGTGTGGCGGTCACTGAAAAGAGCATTCACATTTGGCGGCATGACATCATCCAAATAGCGAAGTCGATCCAAGTTGATATCGAGGATCGCTACGTCGGCTTGAAAGCCTGCGGCAATGCGAGCCGCATTGGCACCCACCACTCCACCGCCAAGGATGGTGATGTGTGCCGGTGCTACGCCAGGGACACCACCTAGCAGAATTCCTCGCCCCATTTGTGGTTTCTCGAGGTATTTGGCACCCTCCTGAACGCTCATTCGACCGGCGACTTCGCTCATCGGTGTTAGGCATGGCAAGCGCCCTTGCGCATCACGCAATGTTTCATAGGCCAGACAGCTTGCACCGGAAGTCATCATCGCCTCTGTCAGTTTCTTGTCAGCTGCGAAATGAAAGTAAGTAAACAACGTTTGGCCTTCGCGAATGAACGGCCATTCGGACGCCAATGGCTCCTTAACTTTGACGATCAAATCTGCACGATTGAAAATATCTTCTCCGGATGCACACATTTCGGCGCCCGCTTGCAAATAATCGTGGTCGGCAAGACCCGATCCAATCCCGGCATTGACTTGAACCAAAACTTGGTGACCGCGAGTCACCAATTCCTCGACCCCGACTGGCAAAATGGCAACTCGATATTCATCTTCCTTGACCTCTTTCGGGATTCCAACGATCATCAGTAGCAACTCCAATAGGCAAAAATGACAGATGTTTTGAGAAATAGTGGCTCCAAAAAGTTGTGGAGTCCTCGCAGTGTAGCGAACCGGCTATGATTTTGCTACGAAGCATTCTTGACCATAGAGCGAATTCGATCTGAGGCGACGCCTTTTTGAATGACCGTGCCAATTCGGCTTCATCCTTGGTTATGCTATTGCATTGTTCTGATTCGGACTTGGGTGAAGCTACACTCGAAAGCTCGTGGTGGAAGGCCAAGCGACAAGCGACGTTCTGACGAACGTAGCTGCGATCGGACATGGTTGATATTCGACTCCCCAATTCCTCTCCAGGTACAAGTTCCTTCCGCAATGAGTTCCAATTTAGCGCAAGCCTCTCCTTACGATCCGTATGCAATGCACTCCGATGCCATTCAGGAGCCACCGAAGTCGTTTTTTAAGGCGATGAGGATGATCGGGCCAGGCATCATACTTGCCGGAACGATCGTCGGATCGGGCGAGCTTTTGCTTACGACGGCTCTCGGTGCTAAGACTGGCTTTATTTTCCTTTGGCTGATTCTATTCAGTTGCGTTATCAAGGTCTTTGTTCAAATCGAGATTGGAAGACATGCCATTTCATCGGGGCAACCAACATTGGGTGCATTGAATGCGTTGTCCGGGCCGCGCTTCGGTGCTAATTGGCTTGTCTGGTGGTGGTTGATCATGATGCTGGCCACTGTTTTTCAGCTTGGTGCCATGACTGGTACGGTAGGCCAATCATTGAACCTAGCGTTTCCGTCTGTATCACAAAATCTTGGATCAACTCTCCCGTCCGGTTCCTGGATTGGGAATTCGCTGGCGCAACGTCCCGAATTGCCTTGGGCCTTTCTCACATGCGTTATCGCGATAGGACTTTTATGGAGTGGAAGCTACAAACGTATTGAGATCGTGACGACAGCAATTGTAATCGCAGTGACCCTTCTAACCGTAACAGCCACAATGCTGCTTCCTTGGACAACGTATCCTATCCCTTGGTCACAAGTGGTCGATGGATTGAAATTTCAATTCCCGTCTTCCGACGTGCAATCTATTGCGATGGCCTTCGGAGTCTTCGGCATCACGGGAGTCGGGGCTACGGAATTGTTTTACTATCCCTACTGGTGTTTGGAAAAGGGATACGCTCGATATGTCGGTCCAAGAGATGGTAGCCAAGACTGGAATCGAAGAGCTCGCGGATGGATTCGCGTCATGTACATCGATGCCTGGATCAGTATGATCGTCTTCACGATCTCCACCGTGTCATTCTATTTCATGGGAGCCACGGTTCTCCATCCACAGGGGTTGGATCCCAAGGGGACTGCTATGATCGAAACCCTATCGCACATGTTTGTAGACACATTTGGTCATTGGACACGGGTCGTCTTCTTGATTGGCGCCGGTGCCGTACTCTTTAAGACACTTTATCTTTCTTGTGCGGGAAACGCTCGGTTGACCGCCGATTTCCTGAGTCTCGCCGGAGCGGTTCGTTATCAAAGTTTTTCACATCGAGCCAAATGGATCCATCGTTTTTCTCTTTTCTTTCCGATCTTGGCGCTCGTCTTGTTCTTGCTCTTCACCAATCCGAAATCGATGACCGTTGTCGGTGGGTTTGCGCAGGCGGCAACTCTTCCCATGATTGCATTAACCACCCTCTATTTTCGTTACCGGCGAATCGAAAAGGCATTGGCACCATCGAAGCTATGGGATGCAATGCTGTGGCTCGCGGTGGTTTCGATTACGATTGTCGCCATGTATGCAGTCACCAAATCGGCGATCGATTTCAAGGAGATGTTCGTACCATCTGTCAATTGAGTGGCTAGTACCCCCTAACCCGTGTGACCTACGATTTTATCTATGTGCGTTTCATGTGGGCTCGCCAGTAGTGTACTGTTTTCGCCACAGACGTGATGACATTTTTGATTTCCTTCTTGACCCTAAAGTCTGGACCGGCTGGAAGGAATACGACATGTCCCTCGCGTCGAACCATGACGTTTTCGACGATGATAGCTCTCATCAACCAGACTGCCATGGCTTCATGGTTGCACACTACCCCAATCCAACCGGGCACTTCACCTTTCAATGTCTGTAGCCCAGTAACCAACTCTATACCGCGCCTCAATTCGGCAACCACTGCCTCGTATGCACGTGGATGTGCTATTGCCTGTTCGGCTGTTATTGCTTCCAGCAGTCGTCCTCGATGCGGTGGACCGCCTGCCATTGCGAGGTCACAAAAACTGGTCCATATCTCATTCCATGCGACTTCGCCGAATTGATCGGAATCGATCGTCGCGCTGCCCATCGATTGGGAGGTGACTTCATCCGTCCTGCCCAGATACTCAGCCGGCAGCATCAAGTCTAGATCTCGGTCAAGTTCTATCAGTCCATGTAGGATAGGACTAACGATAGCCCCCGAGTTGTTGTCAGCCGTTACGAAGTATCGCTCCCTTGACCGCGTGGCTAGCGCGTCCAAGTACTTGCCAACGGCCACATGAATCCATCCGGTCTGTTCAAGCAAGTCGATCCTTTGCGGCTGATCGTGGGTCAGACGATCCCAAGTCCAAGAAGTTCCGAAGGGCTCCATTGCTAGTTCCGTTGCGTGGAGCGAACCAATCTCAACGAATGCAGCTGCGATTTGCATGGGATCCATTCGCCAAGGCAAAACCATGACGCCTTGAATTCGATCCGTATCCATCCCCTTCAGAACGCTTGGTAGACTTGGATTTTGATTTTCCAAAAATGCGTATCGCACGTACAAATTTCCATCGGACTGTTGGAAGTAATGAGCGATGGAAGCTAACTCCAGCCCCACGTCAAAACTCGGATGGACTCCTTGCGACAGCAAGAGTAGCGACGTCTTGCAAGAGATCGCACGAGACTGGAACTTTGTGCACGCGTTTGCCTGATAGTCTAAGATCGGAGGCAAGAAAGAATCAACCCAATCCCTCGCTGTCCAAGACTGTGAGACATGCAAACTGACGTCAAGTTTCCTCATTCGCATCCAAACGACTACCTCGTACAACGCTTGGAGATCGAAGGGTTCCAACCCAATCGGCATCACGACAAAGCGTCGAAAACCCAGATTGGAATACCACTCAATATTGGATTGGAATCCATCGTAGGCCGAGGGCTCGCTAGTGAGTTGAACAACCGCAACTGGATGATGCAATCGGCAGGCAAGCCTTTCGGCAATCCGGTTCCATTGTTCTAGCGAAACGGAAATGACCGGAGATTGCAATGCAAGAATTGCAACGGTTTTCAGCTCTTCGACAGTCTCATTCATCCCTCGAATGATATTCAAGGCAACCTATCGCATCAATGACTTATCCCCAAGAACCAAAACTTCGCCTCGATTTGGAAACTGCGAGATACGTTCAATAACCTGAGTCGTTGCCGGGAGCTTGTCTTTGATTTTCGTATATTGTTTGTCTGTAATAAAGAGAATCGAGTTCCGGTCGTTCTTTGCGAAATCGATGGCCTCGTCTACCGAATTGCAAAAATCGATATTGCGTCCGAGGTAAAAAACCATCGTTGGACGGAAATAGCCTAAGATTGCCACATGCGCGTCGTTGGATGCCAACTGATTGCTCCATCGCTGAGCTAGTCGCTGGGTCGTTTGGAGTTGGTCCAGTTCCGGCGCGACGTATTGTGCGAGCGTAACCATCATTGTCAACGCTCCGATCGAAAAAGCACCTGCCGACAAACGTGGTAAATTGCTCCAGAGCATGCATGCACCCAGCGTTCCGAAAAGCAGAAGAGGAATCCCGGCGACGCCCAGCCACACGAATCGACGCTGGAATACTCTCTCCATTCCAATGCGATCGAGCAACGTTTGGCCACCCAATTCAACCAGCCCTGCAATTGGGACGCCAGCCACAATAATTGCACCAACTGCGATTAGTAGAATCCAGCCCGCGTTCAGCCAAAGGCGGCTTGCAGCGCTTGCGTCTTGAGTCCACAAAGTGAAATAACGGCCAATCATAATCGCCAGCGCAGGATATGCCGGCAGAACGTAGTTTGGCAATTTGGTACTGGCCATGGAGAAGATGACCAAGTAGACCGCAGCCCAACAGCTAACGAAGCGAACTGCACGTGCATGTGCGGGTGTTCTCGCTTGGTTGATCCAAGTCAAAGCAGTTGGGATGGCGAACGCTGACCATGGGTACATACCGATCAAGCAGGCTGCCAAGTAGTAGTAAAAGGGTCCGCTATGGTTATCCATGGCTTGAGACATGCGTCCAAGATGATGAACACCGATGAATTCTTTCAAGAACTCACCCTGGGTATGCCACTGAACCAACAAGAACCAAGGGGCGGCGACTAGCAAGACCGTAAGAGCAGCAGTGATCGGTCGCATTTTCCAAATTGTTTTGAAAAACTCGACGGGCCCATAGGGAGATGCTTGCAACCAAATGCGATGAAAAAAAGTGCATTGAATCGGGACCGCTATTTTTATTTCCGAAAGTAAAAATAGTCCAATGACTGCTGTTGGAAATAGAAAACCAATTGGACCCTTCGTCAGGACAGCCAAACCCATGGCAACATACGTCGCGACCCATGTTCGCCACCGAACGGAAGAGAGTAGCTCATCACGTGAAGCGACCTCGTCGGTGAAGTAATCGCAAACCCAGCAGTAAAATGCAAGCGCGGTAAAAAAGGTTAAGTGAGCGTCTGCCGTTGCGGAGCGAGAAACAAGCGTGAACATGATGCACGAGCTAATCGCCAATCCAGCGAACAACCCGGTTGTCGTATCAAAAAGTTTTCGAGCGATCGCGAACGTCAACAGGACAGTCCCTAGACCAAAGATGGTGGACACAAAACGAGCACCAAGTTCCGAAATGCCGAACGCGCTATAACCAACCATCATGCCCCAAAACATCATGGGTGGTTTATGTGCGAAGAGTTTGCCATTGAAGGAGGGGGTGATCCATTCGTTTCGACTGAACATTTGAGCGGCGGTTGCGGCGTAGAACCCCTCGTCTTGATCCCAAAGGTGAGTGTTCCCGACGTCGACCATTAAAACAGACACGCCTACCATGAATAAGCAGATCAGCGATAGGATGGTCTCTTTTCGAATCATTGTTGGTTTCGGTTGAGGTAGGTCCAAAGCCGTCGCCTGGCGCTCGGGCAAAACGATTAGGCGGCGTGTTTTTGGCTTGCTTCGTCGCTTCGATGGATTTGAGGTTTTCGGTATAGATGGGAGTTTTGCGACGGAGCGTCGTCTGGAGGATTGATCCAAACCGCGCGATGAGCACTGCCTGACGCTTGAATATTGACCGAATCGCCGAGGACATAGAGCGGTCTCTGTTTGGACTCGTCGTAGATACGACCAACGTAGTCACCGACAAGTCCGACGGCAGTGAGTGTTGCTCCGTTGAAGAGCAGTTGAAAGCAGACTAAGGAACTCCAGCCGGGAGCCGTTGTCGTTACGAATAAAGCCGCATAAACGGCATAGAGAGAGTATCCAATGCCAATCAACGTGAGCATTATTCCGGCATATAGACACGCCTTGAGCGGCATCGCAGAGAACGAGGAGATGGCTGTCCATGCTAGTTTGAACAGCTTGATTGGAGAATACTTTGTTTCGCCAGCGGCTCGAGCCGGTCGGTGAAATCGAATAATCGTTTCGCGAAGTCCGAGCCAAGCAACTAATCCACGCATGAAGCGATGCTGTTCGCGAAATTTCCTGATGGCTTGAACAGCCCCGCGGCTGAACAATCGGAAGTCGCCGCATTGTGGCGGCAATCTTTCGTCGACTGCCTTTTTCATCAAGGAATAGAAAGCAGATGCGGTGACCTTTTTGAAAAAACTCTCGCCGTCTCGTGCGATTCTTTGCGTGGATACAACGTCGAAGCCTTGCTTGAATTGATCGATCATCGATTCGAGCAGCTCTGGTGGATCTTGGAGGTCGGCATCCATCACTACGACTGCATCTCCGTTTGCAAAATCCAAGCCAGCCGTAATGGCGGCTTGCTGGCCGAAGTTCCGACTAAAGCCAAGGACTTTAATTCGGCCGTCATTTTCGGCAGCTTCATTTAGGATGGAACGCGTTGCATCGCGACTTCCGTCGTCGATGAAGATCAATTCGTATTCGCAACCTATCCTTTCCAGGACAGTTGGAAGAACTTGGAAGAGCGCAGGCAGAACTTCCTGTTCGTTATAAACCGGCAAAACAATCGAAAGGAGCATCGTGATCGCCTCGGATGGACGGGAATCGCCACAATTGGAAATAGAATGCGTTTTGGATAGATAGCGAATCTGCGCTGTTCCGGTCAAGATCGACTTGGCCGTCGATAGCAATTGAAGCAAAAGTCGCTAAACTAATTGCTAAGTCGACCGGCAGACTGAAAAGTACCAGTAGCACGACGCGCGAGCTAGTGAATTGGAAGCTGGAATCACTAGCTTGCGCGTCGTGCTAGGTAGGGTTAAACCTGCCGGTCGCCTAATGACTGGGCAGAACCATATTAGGAGTTCGTTCCGAGGCGAAGCCTTAGAGCCCGGGAGATTGTCGCACTTCACCACACCCCGATGTCCTTGCCCCATCCCGCCCTTTGCGAGCGTTCAATACAACTAATCAATATCCATAGTCCGCGCCAGTGGCTAAGCGAAAAACGTAAACTGAATGACTCCCATTGTTTTGCCGACCATATGTGCCTTGGATTGCCCTGACGCTTGCTCGCTGCAAATTACGGTCGAGGGCGATCGAGTTACTCACCTTGCGGGGGCTCCTTCGCACCCGATCACGCAAGGATTCGCATGTGCCAAGATGGCTCGCTACCCACAACGGCAGGAACAAGCCGATCGATTGTTATTGCCACAACGACGAGTTGGAAAGAAGGGGGCGGGGCGTTTTGAAACAGTAGCCTGGGGAACTGCGCTCGATGAAATTGCAGAACGAACCAAGTCGATTGTGGAGCAACATGGCTCCCAATCGATTCTGCCCTATTGCTATGGCGGAACGATGGGGGTAATCGAAGGCACGTCACCGTTTGCTTTTTTCCGGAGGCTTGGAGCGTTGGAGTTAGATCAAACGATATGTGCTGCAACTGGTGGGGCAGGTTGGGAGGCCAACTATGGACCCAACAAAATCGGTACGGACCCTGAAGAACTGGTCCATGCGAAATACATCGTGCTTTGGGGAATCAACGCGCTTCGAAGCAATTCCCATATCGCCCCTTTTCTCAAGGAGGCACGCAAGAAGGGTTGTCATATTCTTCACATCGATCCCTACCGTAATGAGACCTCACGCTTTGCCGATGAACACTGGCAGATCAAGGTTGGGACGGATGCTGCGCTGGCGTTGGCGATCGGCAATGAAATCTTCAGTAATGGATGGCAGGATGTGGATTATCTGGGTGAGCATTGCATTGGTGTCGAGGAGTACCGAGAGGCCTGTAGCAACTGGACTTTAGAGCGGGCCGCCGACTACTGCGATATACGACTTGAGGCACTGCGGAGCATGGTTCGCGGCTATGCAACCGGGGATGCCTCGTTCATCAAGGTTGGATATGGCATGACGCGAAACGAAGGCGGCGGAAATGCGTTGCGAGCTATTACGCTTTTGCCAGCGTTGATAGGAGCTTGGCGAAAGAGAGGGGGTGGCGGTTGTCTTTCAACGAGCGGTGCCTTTGGACTGAATACACGTCGTGTCTCAGGTAGTCATTTGATTCAGCCTGGAACACGGCTTGTCAACATGTCTCTTCTGGCTTCGGAGCTTGATCCGGATACAACAAGTGTTCGAGGCTTATTTGTATACAACAGCAATCCGGCGGCGGTTGCACCGGATTCCTCGCGAGTGCGACGCGGTCTAGGTAACGACGATCTATTTACGGTGGTCCTTGAGCATTTCCAAACCGATACTGCCGACTACGCGGATTACCTGTTACCAGCAACGACGTTTCTGGAACATACCGATGTGTATACGTCCTACGGCCACTATTATTTGCAATATTCTGAACCAGTCGTAGCCGCTCGCGGTCAAGCGAAGTCGAACCGGTGGATATTTACGGAACTAGCCCGTCGATTCGGCTTCGGTGACGAGTGTTTGTATTGGTCGACCAAGCAGATCCTGGAAGAGTTGTTGAACTCGCCGAATCCGAAATTGGCGGGAATTACGGCTGAACGACTCATGAGAGAGCGAAGCATTAAATTGCAGTTACCTAATCCATATTTGCCCTACTCGGACGGTAGTAATTTTCCGGACCGAAAGATTCGCTTTTCGCCCGCTCCCAGGCAACTGAACTTTGAAGTTCAGCCGAATGAAGAGTATCCATTTCGACTGATTTCGCCTCCGGGGCCGTTCATTCTAAATACGTCTATGGGCAACGTGCCCAGCGTAATCAAGATGGCTGGCGGAGAGCCTCAGATCATTATCCATCCTCTGGATGCAGGTCCATTGGGGATAGCCGATGGAGATCATGTCGACGTTACAAGTTGCAGCGGCAGCATTTGTCGCAAGGCGATTGTAAGTGAGGACGGTAGGCCCGGAGTTGCGATTGCCTTGGGGCAATGGTGGCCCAAACTAGCCCCGGATCGCAAGAGTCTGAACGACATAACCAGCGAGAGACTGACCGATCTCGGCGGCGGTAGTACTTTTGGAAATCCGGTGGTTCGAGTCACCAAGGTCCAGTGTTAATCAGCTAGCGGGCCTTTCTTTTAGTGTAGAACGGCACTCCGTGCCGTTTTTTTCGGCTCAGAGAGCCGAGCTACACTCAGTCGATAGTCTGGAGAGATTATGAAGAACCAGCGTTGTTTAGCATTGCCTTTGGCAGTATTGGCAGTATTGATTTTTGCCAAAAATGGCGGCAGCATGCAAAGGCCTGAGGATCAGGGTCAAGGGCCAGCCCTTAGTCCATCCGAGGCTCTTTCGAAATTCCGCTTGGTCGATGGCTATTCGATTGAGACCATTCTCTCAGAGCCCCGAATCAGCCAACCGCTTAGCACTGCTTTCGACACGCGCGGTCGGTTGTGGGTAGTTCAATATCTTCAGTATCCTGAACCCGCTGGTTTGCGAAGACTTAGTCGCGATAATTTTTGGCGAACAGTTTACGACACGGTGCCACGTCCACCAGGTCATGGTGGTGTTCCTGGATTGGACAAGATCACAGTCTATGAAGATCGTGATGGAGACGGAAAATTTGAAATGGAAACAACTTTTGTCGATGGCCTCAACATTGCAACTTCGGTAGTGCCGACCGGGGATGGGGCGTGGGTCTTGAACCCTCCTTATCTGCTTTTTTTTGCAGACAAGGACGGGGATCTCAAAGCAGATGGTGTTCCAGAAGTTCATTTGGAGGGCTTTGGGCTGGAGGATACTCATTCGGTTGTGAACAGTCTGTGTATGGGACCGGACGGCTGGCTATATGCGGCCCAGGGGAGCACGGTCAGCGGAAACGTGCGGCGTTACGGTTCCAAGGAAATTCCGAAGCGCTCCATGGGTCAAGCGATTTGGCGATACCATCCCATCACTCGCCAGTATGAGATCTTTGCCGAAGGTGGTGGCAATGCATTTTCGGTAGCGTTCAATGATGCGGGCGAGATCTTCTCTGGGCACAACGGAGGGGACACACGCGGATTCCATTACCTTCAAGATGCGTACTATCGAAAGGGTTTTAATAAACATGGCGGGTTATCGAACCCAAATACGTTTGGTTACTTGGACCCTATGAAGCACGCGCCAATTCAACGCTTTACGCATGCGATGCTAATGACCGACGGCACCGCTTTCGGTTCTTCGATGCCTAGTTCCATGTTGGCCGTGGACCCATTGCATGGCAAGCTGATACAATCGCAATTGTTGGCGGCTGGCTCGACCTTTGAAACAAAGGATATTGCGGATACGGTCGCTAGCGACGACAGGTGGTTTCGTCCAGTTGCGATACAGGATGGGCCTGACGGAGCCGCGTACTTCTGCGACTGGTATGATTTCCAGGTAGCGCATTTGTATGCGCATGTCGGCAAAATGGATCGCGATCACGGCCGTGTCTACAGACTAAAACCAGACAACGCCCCGGCAGTTGAAAAATGGGTTCCATCGCTTGCGAATCGAAGCGATCGCGATGCGGCACGATTTCTTTTGGCCAGCTTGAATCATCCGTATCGTTGGCAGCGTTGGAGAGCTCGGGAGTTGATTGCTAGACATCCGCTTCGAGAAGAGCTTCGCATGGAGTTGGAGCAAGGTATCGAAAAGGGTGGTCAAACTGGGTTGGAGTATCTTTGGACCGTCCACGCTTGTGGTTGGATCGAAGACTCCATTTTGTATTCGAGTAAGCAATCGCTAAGCCTGGACAAATTGATGTCCAATTCCAATCCGGCCATTCGAGCTTGGACAATTCGGTTGATTTGCGACGATCGAAGCATAAGTCGGACTTCGTTGACTGCCATGTTGAAGCTGATTTCAATCGAGAGAGATATCAAGGTGCTTTGCCAAATTGCAAGCTCAGCAAAA
Organism: Pirellula sp.; assembly: GCA_031363425.1. Lineage (GTDB taxonomy): Bacteria > Planctomycetota > Planctomycetia > Pirellulales > Pirellulaceae > JBKCUI01. Next base: position 3,050 of record JANLUJ010000744.1, on the reverse strand, counting down.
CGGCTGAATGGCGAGGATGCGCTCTCTATAGTCTCCGCATTACTCGCGCGCGAGTTGCCTGAAGAGGATCTTGCATTGCCATTGTTGATTTGGTGGGCTATCGAGCCGCATTCTGGTTCTTCAGATCTTGTGTTGAGCAAGTTGCGTTTAAATGAAGGATTCTGGAACAGTTCGCTTGGAAGGCAGCGTATTGCGCCAAATTTGATCGAGTTGTGGGCGAAAGAGAACACGCCTTCGAGCATGAACGCGGTCACGAGAGTCCTAAAGGAAATTGAAAGGCTATCCCCAACGATTAGACCGGTCGCAGCAAAGCATGCGACTGAGGCGTTCGAAAGAGCTTTTGTGGGGCGATCGCTGTTGGGTGTCCCCGACGCGGTACTAAATGCATTGATCAGTCTTGGGCAACCAACATTGACACTTCGATTGAGAAGGGGCGACCTCGAAGCCAATCAGCAGGCGATGCAATTGCTTGCTGATTCCAAGGCTATGTTGGCAACGCGCATTCAAATTGCTCAGCTCGCAAGCGAATTGCACTATGTCGAAGCATTACCCATACTATTGCAGCTTGCAAGCAATGCGAGCGAGTCTGAACTGGTTCGGGCTGCCGCACTTTCTTCGATTGCTGGTTTTGATGATTCAAAAGTATCGGAGACAATCCTCATCCAATGGAGCAATCTAACTCCTAGCTTACGAGCCGTGGCTGGCTCAGTATTAGGAACACGGCGGTCATGGACGCAAGCCTGGTTGGATGCTTGTACGCTTCAAAAGGTGGACGCAGGGTCCATGCCGATGGAGTGCGTTCGAGCGATGCGTCTCCATAGCGATGAAGCCTTGCAGCTCAAAATTTCGCAGCTTTACCCAGGTGTACAAGGACCGGATTTGGTGCAAGCACAAAGAGACGTGGCGAGTCTGCTTGGGCGCGTGGAACCTATTGAGGGCGACCCTTACCGGGGCAAGGCTCAATTCAAAGAAAACTGCGCACGCTGTCACAAGCTTTACGCGGAGGGGGGTGAAATCGGACCGGACTTGACGGGCTATCAACGCGACCAATTGCCAACACTTCTTCGAAACATCATTGCCCCAAGTCTCGAGATTCGTGAAGGGTATCAGACGGTGGTCGTTCGGATGGAGGACGGTTCGGTACTGACAGGTTTTATCGAAAATCAAAGCGATGAGCGATTCACCCTCAAGGCAATCGACGGTACCTCGCATGTCATTTCTAAATCGGAAGTGGATCAAGTATTGAAGCAGATGACATCGCTAATGCCGGAGGGGATGCTCAATGCACTGTCTGACCAGCAGATTGCGGACTTACTTGCGTACTTACGTAGTTCACAGCCATTGAGTGATGGATAGTCGGATGACCTAATTTGGTCCATCTTGCAAAGCTCCTGCCGACAGATTATCAAACCACAGCGACATGAGGATCACAGAGTATTCTCTGACCTGGGACCAAGCAATTCTCTGCGCTCTTCGTGGCTCGGTGGTTCAATGTTGGAGAACTTTATAGTCGAATACCAAGCTCGTAGCCTGGTCCAATGGCCGGGGGGACCAAGCTACGGGAGCGAGGTCGCTAAGTTTTCAGCTGCGTCGAATTCCATTTCATGCAATTCGTTTAAGGGCGTCAAGTTTGAATTGGCATCGATTTCAGTCCATAACGACTCTGAAATAACCATGTCGGCAACGGAAAGAGTATCGAGAATGCGAACAATCCTTGCATTGCGTGTATCAGGCAGCGGCAAAGAAGCCAGCATTCGTTCGATAGCCTCGCGGTCCGTGTAAAACGAGATCGGGACTTTGACACTTTGTGGAGTTAATGATGTGAGGGCGTTGATATTGGTGACTTGTGTATTGGTTTCGAGAACAAGTCGCGTCGTTGTTGCATCCGCCATTCCTATACCGACAGCATTTCCGTCGGTCTCAATAGTTAGGCTTCGAACGAAGATTCGGCGAATGAATGGTGACGTTCGATCTCCGCGCAATGGCAGGCTACTGTAGCCGTGGATACTGCGATTGATCACGTTTGGGTCCATCCCTGCCCCGCTAATGTTCTTGCCAATTTGGTCGATGATCAGCAGGTCGATCTCGTCAAAAGGTAACAATGGCATTAGTGAACGGGCCTCGATGAGCAACTGTTTCTCGGCCGATTCGAAGTCTTCCTTTGGAACAACTTGAATACGTGCAGTGTCGTGATATTGGTTCTCGACGATTGCAATTCCGCCGAGCAATGGCGTTTTCTGAAGCACAACTTGTGCGATTCCTCGAATGGCATTCTCATAGCCGAATTGCGTGGCGGCGAGATGCATTGCGGTCGCGCCGGTCCTTTTTCCGAGACCGATGACGCTCATCTTTATCAAACCGCTGCCGAGGGTGCCGAAGAAATCGGTATGCGGCTTAATGCGATTGATGAGTACAATTCCGTCCGCCTCAAGCGCCTCAGTGCTGCAATAGGCGGGAACATTGTCCTTGGAGATGCCAATTTGTTGCACGTCCAACGAATCCATGATTGGAACGCCCATCGAATGTTCTGTGATACCATAACTTGCGAGCACATCGCGTTGGCCTTGCGGAGTCGCACCGCCATGACTACCCATGGCGGGAATAATGAATGGTTTTGCTCCTAAGATTTGAAGTTGTTCGAGAACACAGGCAACGATTTCAACTAAGTGCGTAATACCTCGGCTCCCAACTCCAACCGCGATTCGGTCTCCTGGACGGATCTGCTCTCTCAACTTTTGGAATTCGATTTCAAGCGTTCTTCGAATGTCGAGCGATGGAGTTATAGGGAAATTCTGTCGGACACGAATAAATCTTGGAAGTTCCATAAAGATTCCGCTCGAAAGACTTGAGGGAGAAAATAATGCGGATCGCATTTTTCGCGATTCTCGCTTGGTATCACCTACTTGCAATCCCAATTCTTGTAAAATCAATGCCCATGGTTGCCCCTTAGTTGAACCGCGTCGCCTCCAAACGCGGCTCGAGTCTGCGGCTCAACATCGCGCAGTAAGGCGACCGGCAGGTTTAACCCTACCTAGCACGACGCGCAAGCT
>JANLUJ010000688.1:0-1945 GCA_031363425.1 Pirellula sp. | reverse complement strand
GCTATGCGGCGGATTCTGATTGACAAGGCAAGACAAAAAAAACGCCCAAAACATGGCAGCGATAAAAACCGAGTTGATTTAGAGCAAGTGATACAATTCGCGTCAGCTGATGAAAAGAGAGCTAACCAGTTGATTGCTCTTGAACAGGCTCTCAATAAACTTGGCCTTGAGGATCCCGAAAAAGCCAAATTGGTCACACTTCGTTACTTCGCTGGACTTTCTCATCAGGAGGCAGCCGAGGCGCTAGGCATTTCGCGTGCAACTGCTGATCGGCATTGGGCTTACGCCAAGGTGTTTATCCATTGCGAGATGGAAGAAACCGATATCTGATAAAAATTTTGCGAAACCGTGAGGCAATTCCCGAAAATACTCGCCACTGTAATACACAAGCAAAGTGGGAGACAATCGTTGGAACTTGAAACGCCTAAAATTGATTTGATTTTTTTGACCGCTGTCGAACTCACGAGCAGCGAGGCGAGGACGGCTTTCCTCGATCAAGCATGTGGCAAGAACTCTTCTCTAAGGCAGCGTGTCGATCGACTCCTCAACGCCCAATTGAACGTCAACAGTTTTCTTGAATCGCCGGCTCCAGAACTCGGCCCCGCAGTCGATCAGAAACGCATCGAGGAAGTCATTGGCTCCTACATCGGTCCGTACAAACTAATCGAACAGATCGGCGATGGCGGAATGGGCGTGGTCTATATGGCCGCTCAAAAAGAGCCTGTTCGCCGTATGGTCGCTTTAAAAGTCATCAAGGCGGGCATGGACACCCAGCAAGTCGTGGCCCGCTTCGAAGCCGAACGACAAGCCCTGGCTTTGATGGATCATCCCAACATTTCCAAAGTTTTGGATGCGGGCAGCACTGACACAGGCCGCCCCTATTTCGTCATGGAACTAGTTAAGGGAGCTCCTATCACCGAGTTCTGTGACACCCACAAGCTCGATACCAAACATCGATTGCAACTGTTCATCACCGTCTGCCAAGCGGTCCAACACGCACACCAAAAAGGCTTAATCCATCGCGACATCAAGCCCAGCAACGTCATGGTCGAAATGCATGATGTCACACCTGTTCCGAAGGTTATCGACTTCGGCGTAGCCAAAGCCATCGGTCATCAATTGACTGAGAAAACTCTGCACTCGGGTTTCCATCAAATGGTCGGTACGCCGCTCTACATGAGTCCCGAACAAGCCGGTCAAAGTAGCATCGATATCGATACTCGAAGCGACATCTACTCGCTCGGAGTTTTACTATACGAAATCCTTACCGGCCATACGCCATTCGAAAGCGAAACGCTACGCAACGCGGGCTACGACGAAATGCGTCGCATGATTCGCGAAGTCGATCCGCCGCGTCCAAGTCTGCGAGTCAGCACGCTCGATGCAAAGGCTCTCTCCACCATATCGGATAATCGTAATGTCGATGCACGCAAGCTTAGCCATCAGCTGCGTGGCGAACTTGACTGGATCGTGATGATGGCTCTAGAAAAGGACCGCAACCGACGTTACGACACCGCCAACGAATTCGCGGACGATGTGCAACGATTCCTCAATGACGAAGCCGTACAAGCTTGCCCGCCATCGACCCTCTACCGATTCCGCAAGTTGGCCAGCCGGAATCGAGCATCGCTGTCTGCAGCAGCGCTGGTGGCTGCGGCCTTGATCATCGGCACTGCAGTGAGTGTCTGGCAAGCAAAGCAAGCACGCAATGCACTCTTTCAGGCGGAAATTGCTAAGGGCGAAACTGAAATCGCTAAGCAGCAACTCGATCAACGTTACCGCATTGCTAAGGAAGCAGTCGATACGTACTTGCTCCGAGTCACGCAGGACGAGCGGCTCGATCATCCAAGTTTTCGTCAGCTTCGACAAAGTTTGCTTGAAGCAGCGCTACCCTATTACGACCAGCTTCATGAGATCTCGCCTACAGATGAGCAATCCAGAGCGG
>JANLUJ010000672.1:0-2092 GCA_031363425.1 Pirellula sp. | reverse complement strand
GGGCGCTAGCCGCGTTACGGTTTCCCAGGCAAACACGGTTGACGCGGCTAGCGCCCGACGGCTCACGTGTCCGAATGTGAGTGCCATAGGGCGTAAAGCCAGCGGTAGCGAAAACACAGGAAAAAATGCTTCACAGTGTTGACCTGCCGGGTGCGGCGTAGTTAGTCTTTCAGCTCGTAATTGAAGGTGTTCTTGCCCTTCTTTACTTCTTCCTTGAGTCCAGACGATCCTGGTGTAGCGTACTTTTGCGGCAGCAAATTCTTAAGCGTTGGGATCGGAGACACTCCAATCAAGTCCGCATCCTCCGGCTTGATCGGTTTCACATTTGTCTTGTCGATATCCACCTTGCTGATCGTAACCACATTGCCGCCAATAATGGCACCAAACGAACAACTTCCTGAAGCGTCCGTCTTTCCAGCTGCTGGTTGCGGTTCTTCCATCGTAATAAATTGAACTGTTGCACCTTCAACCGCCTTGCCTTTGTACTTTACGGTGACTGTGACGGGTGCGGTCGGCCTTTCTCCATCGTTGCCTGAACAACCCAAAAGCGTAGTACTCAGCAATCCAACTACAAAACAACGCATCCAAAACATCGAAGAATCCCCAAAATGCAAAAAGGACAAAAGAAGAGGGCCACTGTGACGATCGTCGCAGCGGCCCTTAAGAATACCAACAATCAAAATTAGTTGTCGATTACTGCAACTTCGCCGCCGTCCAATGTGCCGAGGGCTCCCCACACTCCGTACAGGCTCTGTCCGGTTGGTGGAACCATAATGAGGGAGGTGTTGCCAGTGTCGATGGAACTCGAAATGAATCGAACGGAACCATCCATTGAAACGGCGTTGACCCCGCCGGTGTGCATGCTGCTTGCAGGTGCAACTACCACATTGGAGTCAGCAGCGGCATTGGTATCACCGAAACAGGCCGGCTTGTTTGGTCCTAAAACCGTATTGAAGCCAATGCGTTCAGCTTGACCATCCGTCCAGAGGATTCCGAAGCGGGCCTTCATTTGGGTCCCAGGTGCAAAGCGACCGCTAAGCACAACAGCATTGCAACTGCTCGGGCTTGTTTGAATAGCACTGACTTGTGCTTCAAATCGAGTAATCTGCTCAGCCCCAGTTGCTACCTTCAGTGTGCCATCGTTAAGGTTGTTCGCGTTATGGGCGGTCCGCTCACTGAAAACAATGGTATTGCTGGTACCGTCGGTGATGGATCCCAATTTCTTATAGATCCCTGTTCCTCCAAAAGGGCCACGCATCTGCTGAGCACCATTCACGTTGACGATCAAGTCACCCATGTTCACAGCATAAGAGTTTGTCCCATGCCCACCAGCTGAGAGCGGTATGATCGTGTCAGAAGGACACTGGTAAGCGGGAATCGATTGCGCCCACGGAAAGTAGACTGCTGTTCCATCAATTCTTGGAAACCAACCCGATGGTCCACCAGGAGCAACAACACCATGCGCAGTCGTTTCATTTCCAGCTTGAATTCGATTGTACAAAGGTGTTTGCTCAATAAACGGCAATATCGGAACGAATGGACTTAGCCGGTTGTAATTTCCATTGAGCCTTTCCGAACTACCGGTCAAGCTGGCTGTGCCTCCTGATTTATTAGGAATTCTTTGATAGGCGCTTTCGTAGGTCAGAACCGCCAAACCAAGTTGCTTCAAATTGTTGCTGCATTGCATTCGTCGAGCAGCTTCACGAGCCGCTTGTACAGCCGGCAGAAGCAATCCAACAAGGATCCCAATAATTGCGATAACTACCAACAACTCAACCAAAGTAAAACCTAAACGTTTTGCCCTAAGTCTCATTTCCCAAATCTCCAAAAAAACGAAAAAGAAATCACCTCAGCAGGGGGTGTGAAAAACCCATTGGAGCTATTGCGGAAAACCAATAGCCCTTAGGGCTGATTTACAGTATTGTTATGTGCGCTATTTAGTCAACACAAACCAAGATTAAACCAGCTTTTTTAGACTATGAAGCGACGCTACTCTTTAATTCGTCCAGTATTAAGTGTAAATACACCCCGTTAACCTTAAGCGATCATTAAGGCGAGCGGCAACACTGTCATATCGGGAGGGAGAGGCGGA
>JANLUJ010000668.1:0-6205 GCA_031363425.1 Pirellula sp. | reverse complement strand
CCATCGCGGAAAGCCAACGGGCACACGCAAGCCAAAGCTCTGGGCCGGTCCTCAATGTGAGCATTTGCTCCACGACGCTCTTAGCATTCGCGACTGACTGAGGATGACTCGTCGCAAATTGTTTTGAATCAAGAAAACTCGAAAGTAGCTGGGATATCTCTTGCGAACGCTTGGAACAGTCAGCGTTTGAAGGATCCCGGTAGTGAACTTCGAGCATGGCCGCAGGCGACCATTGATTGGGACCTCGCAGGGCAACAAATTGATACGTTCGCATCAGGCAAAATGAAAAAAGCGGATGGAGTAGCGTTATGCTTAAACCATCCTCGCTTTCCAGTTAGGAGGCGAGGATGATCGATAGTGTAACGGAAATCCACTTATTTGAGAGGCGTAACTGCTCGAAAACGAATTGCACTGTTCTCGGTGGGTTCCGTCTTCTTGGTTTCAACACCTGAAACGAACTGAATTGTGTTTCGATTTGATTGCGAGGATTCCAATGCCACAGCCGAAACTGCCGAATCACCTTGCTCTTGAAGTCGAATTCGACCGGACCGTTCCATTACGGTTCGATCATCTGGGTCCAAAAGGGTTGGAGTCCAACGTGGCTTGCTGTCAAAGTCGTCTGGGGCATTTAGTGGTTTCATGCCATAGTTTTCACGCGGTGTGAGGGTCTTTGGAATATCCTGCGCACCGTTGATCATGTTTGGCGTCAATGGACTTGGCTCGGGCGCTGTATCCCCCAACGCCAGAGTGTCGCGCGGTTTGAGTAAACCGGCCGAGTTGGGAATTGCGTTGGGTGGGTCTTTTTGCGGTGAGTTTGATCCGCGATCGATTGCGACCATGGGCAAAGTTTGAACGTTGTTGGATGCGCTGCTGCCTCCCAGGCTTGGCCTTCGCATCGACTCGGGGTCGAGGTTTGGGTTTGAATATGGATTTGTGTTAGGGTTCGTGATTGGAGGCATAACCTGATTTGTTTGAACACCCTGCCCGCTAGTCGGAAGAGCTCCATACGGGTTCGTGTTTGCATATGGATTTGCGTAAACCGGCGCACTAGGATTGGGCGTTGCAGAATAGGTAGGCGGTCCTACGGGCGTAACGGAAGTTGCACCGGGAACGTACGGGGTATTCAGTGCGTTCGTCGGCTGTGGACACATACCATTTGGACAGGCTATTGCTGAGGGCATCCAAGCTGCTGTGGGAACAACGCCAGACCCAATTGGTAGGCTGCTTGAATAAACTGGATTAGCAACGACTTGGCCGTTGTAATTTTGGCCGTTGTAGAACGACGTTTGGCCAAGATATGGTTGTGCAACGTTGGGTGGACTATAGGCACCAAAGGCAGACGAGTATGGCATGGTGGTGATTGGCAAGGTCGAAGCGGGCATCCCGCTCGCAATACCGCTCCCCCCCATTGGCGCAACGTTGCTTGGCTGCCCAACCATAGGCATGCCGCCAATTGGGATATTCTGGTACGGCTGCGCCACTGGAGGGTACATCGCTGTATTGGCTAATCCCGTCGGGTTATAACCAGGACCCGTAATCGCTGGCCATCGGTTAGCCTGCAAGCCATATTCGCCAAGCAACGGACGCGGTGCAATGACCGGTTGACGTTGAGCTTGATACTGGTAAGACGTGCAAGGTTGCAGGCTGGTGACGGTGGTGCCATATCGCGGATCAAAAGCTGTGACTGGTCGATAGTAAGTGACTGGCGTGCGTGCCCACTGCGTATCATAGGCAGCAGTTGGCAAGTAGCCTGCAACCGTTTGCGGAATGCCTGGAGCTAGCAACGGTGAATTGTTGGTGGGAGGCGTAGCATAGTTGCCATATCCGAGCGACTGGCTGCCATTAAGATTTGCGTAGCTGGGCGGAACATAACCTAGTGACGGATACGTACCGGGTGAGTATGCTGCCATTTGACCGTTGACAGGCACCGGTGCTCCAACGGGATAGGCAGGTTGGCGACGTCCAAAAATAGAATCGAGCCATTGGGCAGCCTGAATGGGCTGTGCAGTCGACGCAAAGCAGGCCGCAGTTGCGACTACCAAAAGACCTCTGGTTATCAACTTCATGGATGACTATTCCTGATTGGACGTGTGGAAAGCAACTTTCCGTCGGCTAGAAGTGGTCGAGGGAAAGTCTGCATTAATGAGATGCCATACCCCGGTCATGGGTCAACAAAAACATAACCTTAATTTTCTGATTCGAGAAAGAACGACCGTTTGTGGGTCTGCATGTATCGAACCTAACGATTGCAACGACATCGATCATGGGCAAGTCAACTTCATTAAAAATCGAGATTCCGGCACACAATCCTCAGTGGGACAGATGGTCATATCGGATAGGTTGTCCCGTATGGGGTTGTCGTCATTGGTCGAATCAGGTCTATCCCAACGGTACAAAAGCTGAAGACTATTTGAGTTGGTACAGTCGTTGCTTTCCAACCGTGGAGGGTAACAGCACTTTCTATGCAGTTCCAAAAAAATCGACATTCGAAAAGTGGCGTGATTTTTCCGCCGAAACGTTTCAGTTCAGCTTTAAGTTCCCACGTAGGATTTCGCATGATCTGCGACTGCTTCGATGTGAAACGGAGGTTGCGGAGTGGCTCGATAAACTAAGCGTTTTGTACGAAGCCGGCAGACTGGGGCCAACATTCCTTCAGCTTGCCCCGTCATTTTCTTTTGCGCATTTTTCCCAGCTTAAAACGTTTTTGAAACAACTTCCGAGCGCGTGGCCATGGGCCGTCGAAGTCCGCCACACTGATTGGTTCGACAATGGCGACAAAGAATCGAGATTGAATGAACTGCTTCATGACTTGCACATGGATCGAGTTCTCTTTGATTCGCGACCGCTCAATGCAATGTCGGCCTCGGATGCTACTGAAATAGCGTCCCAAACAAGAAAGCCAAAAAGTCCTTTTCGAACGACGGTTACAGGACGGCGTCCTATGGTCAGGCTCATTGGCAGGAACGACGCCGCGGAAGTTTCAACGTACTGGGAATGGTGGTCTGAGCAAATCGCTAATTGGATTCGGGAAGGATATCAACCTTGGATCTTCACTCACGCCCCTGACGATGTTTTTGCTCCCGGCCTCGCGCGCTTGTTACATGAACTTGTTCGATTGCATTTGCCCGAATTGAAAACGCTGCCAGATTGGAAAGGATTCAATGCTGACATAACCGCGACTGGTTCTGAAATGAAGCAACTGGAACTATTTTAGACGTAGGTCCGGCTGTCCTCAGCCGGACACAGTAGGCTGCCCCTGAACGAATACCGACTTGATTAAAACCTACAATTAACCTGTTCTTAACATTCAGCGGCTAGTGATTTTCGTGGTTTCTGAAACAATTCCAAGCATCCCATGGCGTCAAACCCCAGAGTGCTTTATGAAACTTCGACTTGTCCTTCAAATAATCGTGCACTGCTTCGGAATCCTAGTGTTGCCGATGTTTTCGTTGGAGGAATTGTGTGCGGAGATCAAGGTCGATCCGAAGCTAACCAAATACAAGCCGGTCGCCGGACTCTCAGGTCAGATCAAGTCAGTCGGGTCCGATTCCATGAACAGCTTGATGACTCAATGGACTGAAAAGTTTAAAGAACATTACAAAGGGGTTCGAACAGAGGTCGAGGGTCAAGGCTCCTCCAAGGCTATGCCGGCCCTGATCGAAGGAGCCGCTAGTTTTGGTCCGATGAGCCGCGACGCAAAGTCCAATGAGATTGCCGACTTTGAAAAACGGTACGGATACAAGCCGGTTCTGCTGCCTTCCTCGATTGATCTGTTGGCTGTTTATGTCAATCGAGACAATCCATTAGAACGCATCACACTGGAGCAAGCCGACTCCATATTCTCCAGCACGCGGAAACTCGGAGGAGACGCAATCAAAAAGTGGGGCCAACTTGGACTCGCCGGAGACTACGAGAATGAATCGATTGCGTTGTTCGGTCGGAATGCTGCGTCTGGGACCTATGGCTTTTTCAAAGAAAGGGCGATGGGAAATGGAGATTTCTGCGATCGTGTTAATGAACAGCCAGGCAGTACCGCTGTGATCGCGTCCGTGGGCGAAAATCGATTCGCCATTGGGTATAGCGGCATCGGATACCGAACGGAAGCCGTAAAGCCTTTGGCGCTCTCGCCCAGGATGGGTGAACCAGCCTTCGAGCCCACCGAAGAAAATGCGTACAATGGAAAGTACCCGCTGGGACGGTATCTGTTCCTTGCGGTCAACTACAAACCCACGAGCAAACTTGAACCGCTTCGAAGGGAATTCATCAAGTTTATTTTTAGCAGGGAAGGGCAAGAGTTAGCTGTCAAGGATGGGTACTTCCCGGTGGATGCAAAGACTGCGGTTAAAGCATTGAAGATGGTTGGCATCGATCCTTGATCGATTGGCTGCAGCTTGATTCGGACATCGATGCCACAATCCCTGTGACGGAGCAACTTTGAGCGATTCGCAATTATCGACCGTCCACCATCGGCGCAATAGAAACTCATCGTGGTGGGTCCGAGTATCGGATCGAGTTGCGAAACAAGTTATCACAATCGGTGGTGTTGGCACCATTCTAGTGGTTATGCTCGTCGTTGTAGTGTTGCTTGCAAACGTATTGCCGCTCTTTCAAAGAAACTCGGCCACTTTCCTAGCGTCGATATCTCTATCGGACGTGGAACTGAGCACCTTTCACGCAACAGACACCGGGTCAATAAAAGATAATGCAACACCGGTTGTGTGTGGAGTCGATGAGTATTCTGAGCTTCTATGGGTATTGCATCGGGGAGAGTACATAACGGTTCATTCCATTGCTTCTGGCAAAGAATTGAGCTCGCATCGTCCGAACAATGAGTCGATGCAAGAGCCTTTGGGTGCTATTGAATGCTGCACGGTTGCCGACAACGATGCGAGTATGTTGGCCGGTTATGCAGGTGGGGCAGTGCGACCAATCACGATGACAATCCACGTAGAATTCATGTCACTTGCGGATGTGCCATTGGAGGTGTCGGCGAAGATACATTCTGGTACAGCAACCCACGAAGGCTCCGTGTATCGAGCGATGTCGAGCGGCCTGATTCGAAAACAAGCGGTCAATGAGGTTGTGTTTCATTCACCAATATCCCTTTTTAAGAACCCAGTGACATGCACCGATTGGCGAAATCCTCAGGCAGCATCGAGCTTTGACGAGTCGCAAACATGGAGTTGGGGTGCGTCCGACGGACATGCAATCTCCATGGGTGCAATCGACAATAAAGTAAACGGTTTCTCGGGCGCGATGACACAGGAATCCAAAATTTGGTCGCAAGCATCGTCCGATTCAGATCGCTCAGCGGAAATCATCGGCCTCATGGTTGGAGCGCGTTCTGAAAACATTCAATCGCTAGATGCGAAGGGGCGGGTGGTCGAGTGGGCCACGACTGGCGACCAGCGGTTGAGGGCAGGCGTGCCATACCCTTCGATTGCTGGTACCGAGAGCAAAGCGACAGTATCCGTACCGCTGTTGGGTCGATCGACGCTGATGATTGGAAGCCAGTCTGGGCATATCGAAGGTGTAGCTAATGCGTCCACGCAACATGGACATGAGTTGCTTTCGATTCACCGTTTCGCTGGCTTGGACGGGCCAATTGCAGATCTGGCCGCGTCGCCGGTAAGCCGTATCGTCGCGGCCCAGTTTCAAAACGGAAAAGGTGCCGCGTACTACGTCCCAAGCAACACGGAATTGATCTCTTGGAATTCGACACAGGACACAATATCCAGCTTTCGTCCTCGCATGTTTTTTTCGGCGAATGCGGAGTGCGTTGGACGACTAAAGGAAACCTCGGTCGATTTGTGGAGATTGAACGTTCCATTTCCTGAAGCCTCGCTCCGTTCCTTCTTCAGTCGTATTTGGTATGAGGGCTATGGTTCACCACAACATATTTGGCAGAGCAGCACAGGAACGGTAGAAGGGGAATACAAGTTCGGATTTTGGCCATTGATCTTTGGGACTCTCAAGGCAACGTTTTTCTCGATGCTAATTGGCGTTCCCATCGCGGTAATGGCAGCGATCTATGGCAGCGAGTTCATGACCAGTCGTTGGAGAGCTCGAGTCAAACCTATCATCGAATTGATGGCAAGTGTGCCCAGCGTCGTATTGGGGTTCATTGGTGCACTAGTTTTAGCACCCATTCTTAGAGACAATCTAATGTCGGTTTTGCTATCCGTTGTGGTGATCCTTTTTCTGT
>JANLUJ010000663.1:0-2520 GCA_031363425.1 Pirellula sp. | reverse complement strand
TTTTCTGCGTCGACCATTCCAGGCATACCCGCTAAGCCGCTGGATTCGTCGCCAGCCGAACCACCTTTGGCGTCGAAATGAGGTGTCGGATCCTTTGCAACTAGTAAGCTCAGTTCAATAGGGCCGCGATTTGAGGCGAATGCTCGTGAGGCCTCAACCCGAAACTCTGCCCAATCGTTGGCTGGCATTGATGGATAAGTCGTATAGACAATAAAGAATGGTATGGCCGGGAGGAGAACCGTCAGTGCAAGCCAGCCCGAATGCTCAAGCCAGAATCGCTTACCCGTTCGTGCATCCATCCAATGCCTCGTCATTCGGTAGGTGGCGAACATCGGGAGGCATGTAACAATCGCCAATATCCAAATGGGAGCTTCCAGAACATCCAGAGCAAATGCACCGTAAGCAAATGGCAAGCACCCTACAACTGGAGCAAGGATCGCCGCAATGATGGGACTGCGAATGATTTGACTCATCCATTGCGTCACGGAATAGACTATCCAAAGGAGGCCACTCGCAACGAATACGAGAGGTCCGACCGCCGAAAGTAGCCTACCGTTTTTGGACATAATCAATGTCACCGCCGCTGCGAGAGCCATAGCGACTATCGCAAGGATAACTACTCCGACGGGAACGATTTGCCTGGTCAACCAAATGGATCTGGGCGAGATTCCTCGGTCTGACAAAAAGCGAATGCGTTGATTGACGTTGTCTCCTTGAAAAGCGATCACCCCCAACCAACTAATTGCAATAAACCCAATGAGTAAACACGGAACGGCCAGTTCTTCCTGCCGAAAGTCCGGTGCTAGTCTGGTAGCTGCACACAAAAGGAAAAGCGAAATCAAAAAAAGCAACGTAACTCCGATCAGCATCCCTCTGTTTTGTGCTGCAAATTGCCAAATGAGAGCCGACCAAGGAGTTTGGATGGTTCGCTGATCGACAATGGATCGGTCGAAAAACGAACGGCCCGCGATGGTTCGCTGCGTAAACCTAGCAGGAGCGGTTGGCGACAGAGCTCGTAGCGCCGCAACCCAGCCCACGCCTAGAGCCAACCCGCTTGAGGCGATGAGAGCAATCGTGGTGACTGAATCCGAGGATCTGGAGGGAATCAAGAAATTGGTGGCAAGAGTGTAAACAAGTGCGACGCCCACCAATACGAGAAGACCTACAAACGTGGATCTAAAACTCCAAGCCGTTGCGAAACCGACAATCAACAAAAAGAGTGAATAGAGGATTCCAAACCAAGTGTCTAAATCCCGGAGCAATATTCGACTGTACGCAGGCGACGTACCGTTCGTAAAAGACAGCAACGCAAAACTGATGAACCAAACAGCCAACAATCCTATAAACCCTACGAGGAACTTGACGCGAATGATGTCCTGTTTGACAATCGGCAAAGACGCCATCCAAAATAGCGTACGATTGTCCTTCTCCTGCCCGACAAGCAATGCCCCCACACCTGCAGCGAACAAGCTAGGAAGACCAAAAAAGAATGCGATCGACGTTTCACCGCGATCCCAGGAATTCATCATCATTACAAGTGTCTGGAGCACCAGAGCTATGGCAGCCAACATCACAATCAATGGCCACAATTGCCTGTATTCTTTCCAACACAACCGACGCAACACCAAGCTACGATTCATGGTTGCCTCCACTGGCACTGGGCTGCAGGCCATCGGATTCCTTGCCCGTTCGTCCAAAACGGTCATCGTCAACCGCTGCAGCAACACTTCCGCGTGTGCACGCAATGAAGACTTCTTCGAGAGAAGCCGGGCGACTTCGAACGCTTAATACCCCTGGCCTCGATTGAAGCAAATCCTTGGCTGCCTGATCAAATCCGCGCACAACCATTCGGCGTTGCCGTCCCGATGACTGTTCGCTCAAAACCTCGACGCTGCCTGTCATGCGAGGCAACGCAATGAGTGGATCATCGAGGCTGATCGTCAATTCGGAAATGGATTCCTTAAGATGAATCATCGAATCCATCAGTCGCACTTTGCCTTGATGGAGGATTGCAACCATATCGGCAACCCGCTCCACTTCCGAGATTTGATGACTTGAGATGAGAACTGTTCGACCCGTAACCGCTCGATCGACCATGCTCTCCATGAATTCGCGGCGAACGTGTGGATCTAGCCCGGACGTTGGTTCGTCTAGAATCAGTAACTCAGGATCGTGCGCTAGCGCCAGAGCCAGGGCGACTTTGGCTCTTTGGCCTTTGCTCAGATGGCGAATCTTGCGATTTCGGGGAACTTCGAAGTGGCCTATCGATTCGCCATAGCGTTCCAAAAACCCTTCTTCATAGAACGAAGCCGTGAACCAGCCGATCTCGTCGACCCGCATCCAGTCATAGAGGGCTGGTTGGTCGGAGACGTATCCAATGCGGCGTCGTATTTCGAGCGCATCTTTCATTGGATCGAGGCCGCATACGGTGCAATGGCCAGCCGTTGGATTTTGAAAGCCTGTTAAGATGCGAATGAGTGTTGTCTTGCCGGCCCCATTTTCGCCGAGCAAGGCGAAGAC
>JANLUJ010000555.1:0-4169 GCA_031363425.1 Pirellula sp. | reverse complement strand
CCACAATATTGGACTCGACTTCGCCCGCATTATTCGCGCGATGTTGCGACAGGCCCCGAACATTATCCTCGTGGGTGAAATGCGCGATACTGAAACTGCCCAGATGGGAATCCAGGCCAGCCTAACTGGACACTTGGTATTTAGTACGCTACACACGAACGATGCGCCCAGCGCCGTGACTCGCATGACCGACATGGGTGTACCCGGCTACATGGTCGCGAGCAGCGTTATCGCAGTTATGGCACAGCGTTTGGTACGAAAAATTTGCACACGTTGCAAGCATCCGATCACTTTGAGCGAAGCCGTATTGAAGGACGCAGGCTTGCCGAATGAGATCGTACAGTACGCGAAATTCTCCAAAGGAAAGGGCTGCCCTTATTGCCAAAAGAAGTCGTATCGCGGCCGTATCGGCATTTATGAGTTGATGGTGGTCAACGGCCGTTTGCGAGAGTTTATGTTTTCCGGACAGTCGTCGGCAGTTCTGCGCGAGGAAGCTATAAGAGCTGGTATGACAACACTTTACTGCGATGGGTTGCGAAAGGTGATCACGGGAATCACCACTCTGGATGAGGTTTACAAAACCGCCAAGAAAACGGAGCAGGAGCACATTGCCATCGAAAAAGTCATTAAGGAAGTGCTCGGCTAGAGTTTAAGCTGTTTTCCATCCAAAGTACGTAATGAAATGCATCGGTTTGCGATCTGCAGATCGGTTTTTGGCGGACAGAAAAAGTTCCATTTTGCGCGAGGGTGAATTCGTCAACGGGCCCTTTTTTCCCGTAAGCGACGCTTAACGGTGATTTGCCCGGGTGGCGGTTTTTCTGCAAAGCCTGCGAATTAATGTCTGAAAGATTTTTTCATTCCATCTGGCTGACTACAATCGTTCTGGCACAGAAAACTCGCTTATTTCTTGTGTCCTCATTTCGATCTCATCTCATTTTATCGCGCGACTATGGCAACGGTCTTAATTGACAAGCTTCTTCAGGCATGCATCAAACAGGGTGCGAGCGACATTCACATTGTCGTTGGTCAGCCCCCTGTCTTTCGATTGCATGGTCGGATGCGGAAGCTGGAGACCAAGGTGTTGGAAGCGGACGACACCGTGCAGTTGATGAAGAGTATTGCCCCGGAGCGTTGCCAGAGGGAGTTGCAGGAGTCAGGCAGTTCGGACTTTGGTTTTGCGTTTGGAACACAGGCTCGTTTTCGAGTTTCGATTTTCAAGCAGCGTGGTTTCATTTCGATGGTTCTGCGTCAGATTCCAACGGACAAACTTACGCCTGAGCAGCTCGGCGTTCCAGAATCGGTAGTCAAGTTGTGCCTTCGCCCGAGGGGCTTGATTCTGGTGACTGGTCCGACTGGATCGGGTAAGACGACGACTTTGGCGAGCTTAGTTGATTACATCAACACAACTCACGATCACCACATCATCACGATTGAGGATCCGATCGAGTTTTATCACGAACATAAAAAGTCCACGATCAATCAACGCGAAGTTGGCGTGGATGTACCGAGTTTTTCGGAGGCGATTCGGCGAGCGTTGCGACAGGACCCGGATATCATTTTGGTAGGTGAGTTGCGGGACTTGGACACCGTTGCAGCCGCGATCAGTGCGGCGGAAACAGGACACATCGTCTTCGGCACCTTGCATACGAACAGCGCGATGGGCACGGTCAATCGATTGATTGACGCGTTTCCTGGCAACTTGCAGGATCAAATTCGGACGCAGCTTTCTACCAGTTTGCTTGGAGTGATTGCTCAGACGCTCATCCCACGGATTGGCGGAGGGCGCGTCGCCGCTTACGAGATCCTTGTCGTCACATCCGGTATTGCAAATCTGATACGCGAAAACAAGACATTCCGAATTGGTTCCGCGATTCAGACGGGGTCGAAGTTTGGGATGAAGTTAATGGATGACGCGCTGTTCGATCATTGGAAGGATGGGAAAGTCACGGTTGAGGATATTTTAGCCAAGTCGCATCGACCGGATGAATTGGCAAAGCGGATCGTCAATGCACGGCATGGGATCATTGACAAAGAGGAAGAAGGCGAAGCGGATGAACATTGACACTGCAAATGCGATTGGCAAGATGAACGACACGATCCACTCTCGGGCAAACGTAGCTACGTTCGCCGGACTGTGATCAACTAGAGGAATAGAATTAGAGGAATAGACAGATGAGTACACGACGCATAGGCCAAATCTTTGTTGACATGGGTTTCATTACCGATGAGCAACTGCAGTTGTTGTTGGAAGAGCAACAACAGCAGCCTGGTGCGTTGTTGGGCAAACTGGCTGAAGACATGACATTGATCACCGACGAGCAACTTGCTCAAGCGCTCGGCGAGCAAATGAACATGAAAGTGGTCTCCTTGGGTGATGCACCAATTTCCGAGGACCTGCTGGAGAAGCTGACTGAAACGATGGCTCAGCTCTATCGCGTTATTCCAATTAAGTTTGATGGACACAGGTTAACGGTTGCCACATGCGATCCGCAGAACCTAACTATCCAAGACGAGTTACGAACATTTCTCGGTTATGACATCGAGATGGTGGTGGCGACCGAACGCGAGATCAAGGCAACGATTGAGCGTTTCTATTCATCGGACAGCTTGAGCGTTGAAAAAATCGTTCGGGAGTTAGCCGAAGATACAGAGCTCTTCAAACAAGCGAGTATGCTGACGGGGGACAAGTTTAGCCTTGACGGAGCTGAGGCGCTGGCGGACAGCGCGCCCGTTCGCAAGTTGCTCAACCTGGTGCTCCTATTAGCGATCAAGGACCACGCTAGCGATATTCACTTTGAACCCTTCGAAGATGAGTTTCGGATACGGATCAAAGCAGAAGGGGTGCTGTATGAAATGGTTCCGCCCCCGCGTCACCTTGCCTTTGCGATTACGACACGAATCAAGGTTATGGCGAATCTCGATATTGCCGAACGTCGTCTACCACAAGACGGTCGAATTGAGTTGATGGTGGGTGGCCACCAAGTGGACTTGCGAGTGAGCGTGTTGCCAACGATGTTTGGTGAGAGCGTCGTTATGCGAATCCTCGACCGGTCGGTGGTGCAGTTGTCGCTCACGAAGGTGGGCATGGACGAAGTGACGATGGCCAATTTTCGCGAGATCATGAAGCGACCAAACGGAATAGTACTTGTGACTGGCCCAACGGGTTCGGGCAAGACGACGACTTTGTATTCCGCTTTGTCGGAGATGAACGAGATATCGGAAAAGTTGATTACGACCGAGGACCCGGTGGAGTATGACATCGATGGGATTGTTCAGATTCAAATCGATCACGACATTGGCGTTACCTTTGCTTCGTGTTTGCGTGCGATTTTGCGGCAAGATCCAGACATCATTTTGGTTGGTGAGATTCGAGACTTGGAGACGGCCGAGATTGCCGTCCAAGCGTCGCTGACCGGGCACTTGGTTTTTAGCACCTTGCACACCAACGATGCACCGAGCACGATTACTCGAATGAAGGACATGGGTATTCCGACGTTCTTGATAACGGCAACGGTCGAAGCCATTTTGGCGCAACGGCTTGTTCGACGGATTTGTACGAAGTGCCGCGAGGAGTCCGATCCGCCGATGGAAATATTGCTTGATCTCGGTGTTACGGACGCGACGCGTAGCCAATACAAATTTTACCGCGGCAAGGGTTGTGACAATTGCAATAACACCGGCTACAAGGGCCGTATAGGCCTTTTCGAGCTAATGGTAATGAACGATGACTTGCGAGACATGATCATGCAGAACGCAACCTCGGACGAACTGAGGACCAAAGCGGTTTCATACGGCATGATTACGCTTCGCGATTATGGCAAACAGTTCGTATTTGATGGATTTACGACAGCCGAGGAGATCGTGCGGGAGACCGTTCATGATCACTAACGTAGCTACGCTCGCCAGAGCGTAGTGCAGCAGATGTTTAACCTCCCGATAGGGCGCGGGGAGTGATTTAGAAGATGACGCGAATGGACTCGCCAGACGGGCCAAGTACATTGACCAAGCCGCGCGGCTACGCCGGTTAAACAAGTTACAACAATCCGATCAAGCTAATAATTAAACCAAGATATCGATGCGGCAATGTCGCATCGAAGACGCGTACAAACAGACGACCGATTAATAGAGGACGACGATTATGCCTGTATACCAATTCGAAGCCATGGATC